>NZ_JCAFSV010000010.1:0-199610 GCF_059369595.1 Stenotrophomonas sp. YJH_SMC_25
CCGACGTCATGGGGTTGCCGGCCAGCGGCCGGCACTACCGTGTGGGGAATTGCCGAAGCCGGTGGTTGGTAGTGCCGGCCGCTGGCCGGCAGATACGGAAACGTTCCGACGTCATGGGGGTGCCGGCCAGCGGCCGGCACTACCCGTGTGGGGAATTGCCGAAGCCGGTGGTTGGTAGTGCCGGCCGCTGGCCGGCAGATACGGAATCGTTCCGACGTCGTGGGGTTGCCGGCCAGCGGCCGGCACTACCGGGTGGGGATTACCCAAGCCGGTGGTTGGTAGTGCCGGCCGCTGGCCGGCAGATACGGAAACGTTCCGACGTCGTGGAGTTGCCGGCCAGCGGCCGGCACTACCGGTGCGCGGTGTCGGCGCGCGGCGGTGGGCGAGGGGGCCTGAATCAGGGACAATAGCGTCCCCACCGCCCCACGCCCGCTCCCGATGACCGATTCCGCCCCCCAGCTTCCTGCCCGCATCCTTGATGGCCGCCGTATCGCCGAGGACCTGCTCGACAGCCTGAAGGTGCGCGTCGACGCTCGCGTGGCCGCCGGTGGTAGCCGCCCGGGCCTGGCCGTGGTGCTGGTCGGTGGCGACCCGGCCTCGACGGTGTACGTGCGCAACAAGCGTCGTGCCGCCGAGAAGGTCGGCATCGAGGCGCACGACTACGACCTGCCGGCCGGTACCACCGAGGCCGAGCTGCTCGACCTGATCGACCAGCTCAACGCGGATCCGAAGATCAACGGCATCCTGATCCAGCTGCCCCTGCCGGGCATCCCCGATGCGCGCCGGCTGATCCAGCGCATCGACCCGCGCAAGGACGTGGACGGTTTCCACCCGGAAAACGTCGGCCACCTGGCCCTGCGCGAGTTCGGCCTGCGCCCGTGCACCCCGCGCGGCATCACCACGCTGCTGGGCCACACCGACCAGCCGGTGCGCGGCCGCAACGCCACCATCGTGGGCGTGAGCAACCACGTCGGCCGCCCGATGGGCCTGGAACTTCTGATTGCCGGCTGCACCGTCACCAGCTGCCACAAGTTCACCCCGAAGGACGTGCTGGAACAGGCCGTGCGCAACGCCGACATCCTGGTGGTGGCCGTGGGCCGCCCGGGCATCGTGCCGGGCGAGTGGGTGAAGCCGGGCGCGGTGGTGATCGACGTGGGCATCAACCGCTTGGATGACGGTCGCCTGGTGGGCGATGTCGGGTTTGAGGCGGCTGCCCAGCGGGCGAGCTGGATCACCCCGGTGCCGGGTGGCGTGGGCCCGATGACTGTGGCCACGCTGATGCAGAACACCCTGGAAGCCGCGGAAGCGCTGAGCTGACCTGCGATTGGGGAGATCTGCTGTTGGTGGGTGCCGACCGTTGGTCGGCACAATGCTGGGGCAGGGTGATGCCCCGCTCCTGGTGCGTGCCAACCTTGGTTGGCACAAACAGGCAGAGGCTTTGGCCCCATCTGGGGGCTTGGTGCCGGATGGATCTTGCCAACCAAGGTTGGCACCTACCCAAGGCAATCCAAGGTGGCTTGGGCCCCCGGCATGACCCGCTCCTGGTGGGTGCCAACCTTGGTTGGCACAAACAGGCAGAGGCCTTGGCCCCATCTGGGGTCCAGGTGCCGGACGGGTTGTGCCAACCAAGGTTGGCACCCACCCAAGCCGCCCTGAACCGATCACCGCCCGCGCGACACTGCGTCGCATCTACCCCCTGCCACGCGGCGCGAAAAAGGGGTAAAATGTCGCGCTTCCCCACATCTCGGGTATGCCGATGCTGCGCATCCAGGCTGAAGCACTCACTTACGACGACGTCTCGCTCGTCCCCGCCCATTCGACCATCCTGCCCAAGGACGTCAACCTCGAAACGCGGTTGACCCGAGACCTGAAGCTGAAGCTTCCGATCCTGTCCGCCGCCATGGATACCGTCACCGAAGCCCGCCTGGCCATCGCCATGGCCCAGCTCGGCGGCATGGGCATCATCCACAAGAATCTCAGCCTGGAACAGCAGGCCGCGGAAGTGGCCAAGGTCAAGAAGTTCGAGGCCGGTGTCATCCGCGACCCGATCACCGTCGGCCCGGAAACCACCATCCGCGACGTGCTGGCCCTGACCCAGGCGCACAACATCTCCGGCGTGCCGGTGGTGGGCAGCGACGGCCTGCTGGCCGGTATCGTGACCCACCGCGATATGCGCTTTGAAACCGAGCTGGACGATCCGGTCCGCCACATCATGACCAAGAAGGATCGCCTGATCACGGTCAAGGAAGGCGCCGCGTCTGACGAAGTGCTGCAGCTGCTGCACCGCAACCGCATCGAAAAGGTGCTGGTGGTCAATGATTCGTTCGAACTGCGTGGCCTGATCACCGTCAAGGACATCCAGAAGAACACCGACTTCCCGAACGCTGCCAAGGATCTGTCGACCCGCCTGCTGGTTGGCGCAGCCGTCGGCGTGGGTGGCGATACCGATCGCCGCGTGGAAGCGCTGGTCGCCGCCGGCGTGGACGTGATCGTGGTCGATACCGCGCACGGCCACTCGCAGGGCGTGCTGGACCGCGTCAGCTGGGTCAAGAAGAACTTCCCGAACGTGCAGGTCATCGGTGGCAACATCTGCACCGGCGAAGCCGCACTGGCGCTGCTGGACAGCGGCGCGGACGCCGTCAAGGTCGGCATCGGCCCGGGCTCGATCTGCACCACCCGCGTCGTCGCCGGCGTCGGCGTGCCGCAGGTCACCGCGATTGACCTGGTGGCCGAAGCCCTGCAGGACCGCATCCCGCTGATCGCCGACGGTGGCATCCGCTACTCGGGCGACATCGGCAAGGCGCTGGCCGCCGGTGCCTCGACCATCATGGTCGGTGGCCTGCTGGCCGGTACCGAGGAATCGCCGGGCGAGACCGAGCTGTACCAGGGCCGTTCGTACAAGAGCTACCGCGGCATGGGTTCGCTGGCTGCCATGGAGAAGGGGTCGAAGGACCGCTACTTCCAGGACGCCGCCACCGCCGACAAGCTGGTGCCGGAAGGCATCGAAGGCCGCGTGCCGTACCGCGGCCCGGTGGGCGGCATCATCCACCAGCTGATGGGCGGCCTGCGCGCCACCATGGGCTACGTGGGCTGCGCCACCATCGAAGACATGCGCAGCAAGCCCAAGTTCGTGAAGATCAGCGGCGCCGGCCAGCGTGAGAGCCACGTCCACGACGTGACGATCACCAAAGAGCCGCCGAACTACCGCGCCTGACGCGGGCCGAGCAAAGAGGAACGAGGAAGCACTTCCCGTTCCTCTTTCTCTATCTGCCGCCGCATTTTCTCTTTCAGATTTTCGTTTTCCCTACTGCATTGCCGGGGCGCCATGACCAACATCCATAACGACAAGATCCTCATCCTCGATTTCGGCGCGCAGTACACGCAGCTGATCGCCCGCCGCATCCGCGAGCTGGGCGTCTACTGCGAAATCTGGGCGTGGGACCACGACCCGGCCGAGATCGCCGCGTTCGGCGCCAAGGGCATCATCCTGTCCGGTGGCCCGGAATCGACCACGCTGCCGGGTGCGCCGGCCGCGCCGCAGGAAGTGTTCGACAGCGGCCTGCCGATCTTCGGCATCTGCTACGGCATGCAGACCCTGGCGGCCCAGCTGGGCGGTGCCACCGAAGCGGCGGACCAGCGCGAGTTCGGCCACGCCGAAGTGAACGTGATCAATCCGGATGCGCTGTTCACGGGCCTGAGCGACCACGGCGGCGAGCCGAAGCTGAATGTCTGGATGAGCCACGGCGACCACGTCTCCGTTGCGCCGCCGGGCTTCACCATCACCGCCACCACCGACCGCATTCCGGTGGCCGCCATGGCCAACGAAGAAAAGCGCTGGTACGGCGTGCAGTTCCACCCGGAAGTGACCCACACCCTGCAGGGCCAGGCGCTGCTGCGCCGCTTCGTGGTGGATGTGTGCGGCTGCCAGACCCTGTGGACCGCCGCCAACATCATCGACGACCAGATCGCCCGCGTGCGCGAACAGGTGGGCGATGACGAAGTGATCCTGGGCCTGTCCGGTGGCGTCGATTCGTCCGTGGTGGCCGCGCTGCTGCACAAGGCCATCGGCGAGAAGCTGACCTGCGTGTTCGTGGATACCGGCCTGCTGCGCTGGCAGGAAGGCGACCAGGTGATGGCGATGTTTGCCGAGCACATGGGCGTGAAGGTCGTGCGTGTGAATGCCGCCGACCGTTACTTCGCCGCCCTGGAAGGCGTGAGCGACCCGGAAGCCAAGCGCAAGATCATCGGCAACCTGTTCGTTGAGATCTTCGACGAAGAGTCGAACAAGCTGAAGAACGCCAAGTGGCTGGCGCAGGGCACCATCTACCCGGACGTGATCGAGTCGGCCGGCAGCAAGACCGGCAAGGCGCATGTGATCAAGAGTCACCACAACGTGGGCGGCCTGCCGGAGCACATGAAGCTGGGCCTGGTGGAGCCGCTGCGCGAGCTGTTCAAGGACGAAGTGCGCCGCCTGGGCGTCGAGCTGGGCCTGCCGCGCGCCATGGTCTATCGCCACCCGTTCCCGGGCCCGGGCCTGGGCGTGCGTATCCTGGGCGAAGTGAAGCGCGAATACGCCGAACTGCTGGCCAAGGCCGATGCCATCTTCATCGATGAGCTGCGCAAGGCGGACCTGTACGACAAGACCAGCCAGGCGTTTGCCGTGTTCCTGCCGGTGAAGTCGGTGGGCGTGGTGGGCGATGCGCGCGCTTATGAGTGGGTGATTGCGCTGCGTGCGGTGGAGACGATCGACTTCATGACGGCGCATTGGGCGCATCTGCCGTATGAGTTCCTGGGGACGGTGAGCAACCGGATCATCAATGAGTTGCGGGGGGTGTCACGGGTTGTTTACGACATCTCGGGGAAGCCGCCGGCTACTATTGAGTGGGAATGAGTTGAAAGAACGAGGGCGCCGAGAGGCGCCCTTGTTGTTTGGAGCATCTATCATCTTCTGTGCGGGATCAGCGTGGTGCTTGCTGGAATGTATTACTTGGCAAGCTTTTGGCGTTGTAGCCCGAAACTACGAGGGGGGGCTTAGATTAGGGGGAGAATTATCTTCTGACAGGCCGGTCGGTGAGTGGGTGATCGGTATGGCGTAATCATGGCGTGTTGCCTCCGCGTTCCTTCATACCGTTGACGAATTGAAAGGCCTGACGCAACACTGAACAAATGCTGCGCTGTCGGTGGTGTTCCGCGCTGGAGTTATTAGGGAGGAAGAAGGATGAATTCGACTCCACGGCATTCAGGCCGAGGCCAAGCCTTCACAAGGTGCGTAAGGGTGCATGCGCTAGGAGGAACGCTGTGGGCCCTGTTTGGCGTCAGTGCGCTGTTGATGTTTAAAGCCAGCGAGGAACCATTGATCGGTCCATTGCAGGGCACTTGGATCGAGGTCGTCTTGACGTCGTTTCCTGTTGGAAATCAGATTGTTTTCAACATGGCGATTGGCGTTCTCGTCAGTCAGATTATGTATATGCTCGTGGTTTGGTTGCCGGCAAATGCCAAACGAAAGCGAATCCGAAAGAACCTTCAGCACCACTATGCTCTATTCAAAGAGCAGTGTATTTACCAACTGCTGTTCGCGAGCGATGGGGCTGCTGACCCTAAGGTGGTTGAAGATCTTGCGGACATCAAGAAATTTAGGGCCTACTTCGCTGCCATCGGGCCGTCCGGTGGAGAGAAGTGGTACGACGTTATGAATGGTCTGGAGGCAGGGCACGTCAGCTCCATCGTCGTAGAATTGGGAATCTTGGCTGAGGAGCTGAAGTACACGCTCGCCGCGATAGATGTTGGCGAAGACGAAGTCTATGCTTTTCTCAAAAGGCTGAACCGCGCGATTGTAGTTCTTCGAGATGGATCCGAAAACTCGGACGTCGAGTATCTGGCCAACTTCCTTTGGGAATTGTTTGCCGGTTGGTCCGTGGTCACTGGCTACCAGGACGGAGATTTTGTTATGGATCGGATAGATAAATTATGAATTGATCCTTCGCTGCTGTGAATTCACTGGATATCATATAAGGAGGTTGTTTCTTGCGATTGGCGGTTCCGGGGGGGGATACTTCGTCGTAATCGCTGCGGTCGGTTAGCCGGGCTTAGTCGTTATGTGGTTACCCTTGCAAATCCATATGGAGTGGTATTGTGAGTGAATCTTCGGAGATTCCAGAAGAACTAATTGCAATTGCCTGCAGTCGCTGCTTCAAGAATCGTGGCCTGATACTCGATGCCATGCAATATGGCAGAGAGGAGGTGGGATTATGTCCCAATTGCGGACGGGGGGATGGCATCAAACTTGGCAGAGCGCCTCTGGCCTACCTGGCCGAACGCTTCTTCGTCGACGGATCCTTCCACAAGTATGACTTTGGAGGAGCTCCTGCCATTCAGTTGAACGAACACCAGAAAACCAGCATCGATATTGATGCTGTGCTGACGGATGACATAGGAGTTTTCGAGAGGCTGCTGGGAGTGGGGTTCTTCTATTATGGCCCTCGGCTGTGGATGATTGGCGAGGTTGAGCCACTGAAAGCCCTACTAGATGACGGGAAGCGTACAGCCGTCATTGAGCGGATCATGGCCGAGTACCCGACAAGGACGGTCGGGACGGATGAGACGTTCTATCGAGTGCGGAAGAGTCCCGGCTCAGTTATCAATCCCCTCGAATACGACACGCCACCCTCAAACGTCCCGCAGGATGGACGACTAAGTTCCGATGGATTGCCGGTCATGTATGCCTCTCCTTTGATCGACTTGTGCGTGCATGAGTGCCGTTACACCATAGAGGACGACTTGTTCGTCGCCTCCCTTAATCCACGACGTCAACTGCGCCTCCTAGACCTGACGGTAGTTCTGGAGGAGGATGCGACAGAGTTCGAAAGTCTCGACATGGCGGTCCATATGCTCTTTCTTGGCGGCAGGGGGGCCTACGACGCAGCGCGGGCGATTGCGCGTGCAGCCAAGGACGGTGGCTACGATGGTCTGGTGTATCCCTCGTACTTTAGTAGTCACTATCACGGTGAGAGACCATTCCAGACCGTCTATGGAATAACTCGCCGTCGGTTCAGCGGCGCCGAGGCTTATGAGCGGTCATTGAGCGTCCCCAATCTGGCTCTGTTTGGCTATCCAATCGCAGAGGGAATGGTGGAGGTCGATAGTATTAATCGTTTAGTGATCAACCGTGTGGCTTATGAATTCCATCATGGGCCAGCAATCGCCTAGTCTCACATGGAAATTCACGTGCACAATAAACTATTCTGCCTCGAAGTATCCGACGAAGCACTCGGAGACTTTCGACGCTGAGGGGGTGATGGTGCCCTGATGTATGCTGACCGAGGCGCGCAAGGCTGGGCTCGGCTGGCTGTAAACTCTTTCCAGTGTTGCAATCACAGCTTCGTTGCGAAGAGTAGATGCCATGGTGCCGCTATTGCCATGTCGGAAGGGCATCATGGACGGCAATGGATGCTCGGTGAGGTGCAGGGCCTGGGGGCAGCTACGAAGCTTGACGTTGGCTTCTGGCATGGAATGGAATGATCAAGGAGGGATTGTGGATACGACGATCAAAGACGTTCTGGAGGTAGGGGCCGCCATAGCGGGAATTCTTGGATTTGCCGCAGGCGTATTCTTGTACATCGTGAAGATGGTGCGGCGAATGCGAAGCAAGGCGCGAGTGATTTCTCCGGTAGGTCGCGAGCAAGAGAGGCCGGCCCAAGTGCAGCGGGCCTCCAAGGGCGGGGTCGCGATTCAGGCGGGACGCGATATCAAGGTGAGCGGTGAGTTGAATTCAGGCCATGCGAGGGAAAATCATGACCAGTAACGATCAGAGTCAGACGTCGACTGAAAATTCGACTGCCCTTCAGGCGGGAAGGGATATCAATTTTCAGCAGGGAATGACATATCAAGACGTTAGGCAGGTGGCGCACGACCTTTTTGAGGCTAACTTCTATCGACTCTCAGCTGTCGCCCGGGAGGAGGCTACCCGTCGGGCAGAATACATAACAGAGAAATTCATAAGTAGACTTATGAATGAGAATCCGTCTGGCTTCAGTCAAGCTAATGATCCTTCTTTCCAGCATGCTCTCTACACGGTACAAAAGGAGCACGCTAGAGCCGGGGATGAAAATTTGGCTGATTTGCTTGTTGATCTATTGGTTGATCGATCAAAGCAGGAGCAGAGAGATCTCCTTCAGCTGGTTTTGGACGAATCGTTGGCAACTGCCCCCAAGCTGACCGAAGGTCAGTTGGCAAATCTTGCAGTGGTCTTCGTGCTTCGATACACAGAAAGTGTCGGAATTAAGTCTGATAATGCACTGGGGGCATATCTAGATAGATATATACTTCCATTTGTGGAGGCGCTGGCGGTAAGCGATTCCTCGTTCACATATCTGGAATTTGCCGGGTGTGGATCAACATCTTTGCTAATGGAGATTTCCGTGGAGGGCATCCTCCTGAAGGACTACCCTGCATTGTTTGTTGCAGGTCTTTCTCGCGATGAAATTGAAGAGATGGGTTTCTCTGGTGGTGTGGATTCGCGAATCTTCATTCCTTGCCTGAATGATGCAAGTAAGTATCAGGTTGGTGTAATGCGATACGCGGATATCGAGCCCGATCTTTCTCGTCAGGGTATTCCGCTGGATGTTATTGATCGGGTAAAATCAATCTATCAGCGGAATCTAATGACTGAAGAGGAAGTTCGGGCCAAGGTGTTGAGAATTCGTCCGGCGACTGAGGTGCTATTCCAAAAGTGGTCAAATTCAGCAATGAAGTCTCTTTCACTCACTAGTGTTGGGAGTGCCATCGGACATGCAAATGTAAAGCGTTTGGTTGGTAGTTTTGGTGGGCTCGAGAATTGGGTTAACTAGTTGTATTTAAGTTCGACCGAGTGTTGTGCCCGGCATCTGCATTTGAATTGGTGTGCATTTTGAGTTTTTCTCTTGGTTACTAAAGTGCTTGCGTTGCATCTGGCTTGATGTGCGTATGTGAGGTCTGCCGGCGCTTAGAAGTCGAACTTGGAGCAAATTCAGTGTTTGCGCATCGCATTTTGAAGCCTTCGCTTGTTGTTCTATCCGCGAGTGAGTTGATCTTGAAGGACTATTGGCCTCACTCCGGCCTAACCTCATGACATGCCCACTCAACCAACCCCCGGCAAGCCAGAAACAACCCATCAACCACCCCCTCATCCAAATGCCGCTCCGGCTCCGCTGCCACCCGGCAGCGGTCCGCCGCGTGCAGCAGCTCCAGCACCGTCAGCGCTCCCACCATCGCGCGCTCGCTCCTCGCCAGGCTCACGCGGCGGCCGGGTGACACGTCGTTCTCCGGCCAGGGCAGTCCATCGGCGCCCTCGCAGCCGCGCATGCGCTCGAGGATGCCGAGCAGGGAGTTCAGGTCGGGTCGTGAGGTGTCGTCGTTGATGGGTTCAACAACGGTGTACGAGGAGAAGGTGTCGGATTCGTTCATGGCGTCGGCTTCCGTGGCTGTGCTTAACAGCGCCACCGTGAAGAGGTGGCGGACGATGCGTGGCTGCAAACCGGTTGATGCAGCGCTATTGGCCGGTGAGTCCGAAGACTCCCACGCACCGCCCGCCAGAAAGGCCGACGGATTGCCCGCCGGCACCGGTTAAGGACGGTGCCGACGGGCAAGCGTAAACAACTTGCGCGTGCATCAAACGGGTTTGCAGACCCGGGGCCACCCGTTGTCGGTGGCGCGCCATGGTGTTTACGCAGCCGCCTCGAATGCCAATAGAAATTCGCGAAGGAAACGCGGAATCCGAAAGCGAAGAACTATTGTTGCACGCACCTCTCGTGCAGCACACGACGCCAGCAGACGCATTCGCGCAGCCGCTCTGCTGATGGCGAATCAAAGTGGCGCAATCGCCCATGCCACAAGCGAATAGCGCGACAGCCTTCTTTGCAACAGTTCTTAATCCGCACCGAGTGGCAACGGCGCGTGATCAGCCACACACCCCGAAAAGCGGTTCAAACCCGACATCGCCAGCGAACCTCGCGGCCTCAGCCAGCGCCATCCTCAGCATGCCCCGCATTCCCCACCAGCAACTCAATCATCGCCCGTGCCGCTGCCGACTGCCGCCGATGCGGCGCATAGATCACCGAGAACGGCCTGGACCGCCCGCGCAACTGTGGCAGCACTTCCACCAGTTGCCCACGCTGCAACCGCTCGCGCACGATGAACGCATAGCTCTGGCAGATGCCGATGCCCTGTTCGGCCAGCGACACCACGCCCAGCACATCGTCGGAGGTCTCGATGGACGAACGCGGCAGCCAGTCCACGTCGCGCCCGCCGTCGCGGAACACCCACGGCGCCAGCCGCCCGGTACGCGGCATCACAAACGGCAGGCACAGGTGCTGCTGCAGGTCGTCCAGCGTCTGCGGCGTACCCCGGCGCAGCAGGTAGTCCGGCGAAGCCACCAGCACCAAAGGCGCGTCTTCCAGCTTCCGCCCCACCAGCCCGCTGTCCGGCAGCTGGCCCAGGCGGATGGCGAGGTCGAAGCCTTCGGCCACCAGGTCCACGTTGCGGTTGGTGATGTTCAGTTCCACCTGCACCTGGGGGTACTGCTGCGCAAAGCGCGCCAGCACGGGCGGCAGCCGGTAGTGGCCATAGGTGGTGGGCACGCTCAGGCGCACGCGGCCGGCCAGCGCACCGTCCTGGGCCAGTAGGTCGCGCTCGGCGTCGTCGAGCAGGCCGAAGGCGGTGCGCACCTGTTCCAGATAGAGCCGCCCGGCGTCGGTCAGGCCCACGCGGCGGGTGGTCCGCTGCAGCAGCTGCCGGCCCAGCCGCGCTTCCAAGCGGGTGACCGCACGGCTCAGCACCGAGGGCGTGGTGGACAGCGCCACCGCGCCGGCGGTGAACGAGCCGTGCTCGACCACCGCCAGAAACACCTCCACATCGCCCAGGTAGTCGAACTTGCGGCTCATTTGGCTCTCCGGGGAACAGATGTTTTGCGATGGGGCCAATTTATCGCCGCTGGGGCGATGAATAAAGTGGCCGCCATTCCCCGATTAGGAGCTCCCCCATGAACCTGATGACCCGGCTGGCCGCAGCGCTGGCCCTGACCCTGGCTGCCAGCGGCGCGCAGGCCGCCAACGTGCTGGTGGTGCTGTCCGACGAAAACCACCTGGACCTGAAGGACGGCAAGGTGCTGTCCACCGGCTTCTATCTCAACGAGCTGATGCAGCCGGTCAAGCTGCTGCTGGACGCGGGCCACGAGGTGACCTTCGCCACGCCGCAGGGGCGGGCGCCGACGGTGGATGCGTCTTCGGTGACGCCGGCGTACTTCGGCAACGATGCCGCGCAGCTGACGCTGCACAAGGAACTGCTGGAGAAACTGGCGCTGACCTCGGCGACGGCCTCGCCGGTGGTCAGCCTGGCACGCATCGAGCAGCAGGGCTACGCGCGTTTCGATGCGGTCTACATTCCGGGTGGCCACGCGCCGATGCAGGACCTGCTGAAGAGCCCGGCGCTGGGCCGGCTGCTGGCCGACTTCCACCAGCGCAACAAAACCACCGCGCTGGTCTGCCACGGGCCGATCGCGCTGCTGTCCACGCTGCCGGATGCTGCGGGTTTCGTGGCGAAGCTGGAAACGGGTGCGATGCCGGCCATGCCGAAGTGGATCTACAGCGGCTACCAGATGACGGTGATCAGCAACCAGGAAGAAGAGCAGGCCAAGCCGTTGCTGGGTGGCGGTGAGATGAAGTTCTACCCGCAGACCGCGTTGCAGCGGGCGGGTGCGCGGTTCAGCAGCAATGCCACGCCGTGGATGGGGCATGTGGTGGTGGACCGTGAGCTGATTACCGGGCAGAACCCGGCTTCGGCGCTGGAGGTGGGGCAGCGGTTGGTGGAGCGGTTGAAGTAAGGCGGGGTCTGCATCGCGTGCCGTGTCGTGGCAACATGGTGGGCTGGCCTCGTCCTTCTGGGCGGGGCCGGTTTTCCAGGCAAGCCCTCGAACACGACATGCGAACGTCTTTTTTCATTCTCTCCGCCCTGTGCCTTGGCCTACTGTCTGGCTGTGCCAGTGGCCCGGAGGAGCACGCTTCCAGCCGCGAGATAACCAGTGCGTTCGTGGCCGACGACGGCCAGCTGTACCTGTTGCCGCGCTATGACGAGCCGATGCGCTTCAATGCCGCGCCGTTCCGCGAGTACCGCGCGCTGATGGACAGCCCGCTGCGCGAGGCGGTGGCCTGCGCGCAGATGTACTTCCATGAGGACTGGCGCGACCCGGCCAACAAGGCCAAGGTGCACGGCAGCTATGCGCTGCTGCTGCTGCCGGAGCAGGTGACGGCAGAGCTGGCCGGACAGTTCAAGCTGGAGCGGATTGAGGTGCTCCCGCGTGAGGCCAAGGCCGTGGAGGAGCGGGCGCGCTACTACCTGCCGATGGACCGGACCCGTTACGCGCTGGCGTTTGACCGCGCCTGCAATCTTTCAAGGAAGGGCGGCAGCTATTACAGCGCGCTGTTCGAGGGCGACGGCGAGCGGGTGCAGTTGCCGGATGCTGCGGCACTGGCGGAGAAGGGGAAGCTGGCACAGCCGATTAATGCGCGGGCGCAGCGGATCCTGCCGGAGAGGGAGGGCAAGCCGGGTGCGGGTTCGGCGGCGGGCAAGGTGCTCGGCGCGGCGCTGATCCCTGTGGCCGTGCCGGTGTTTGTGCTAAGCCTGCCGTTCCTGGGGCCGGATCATTGGAAGTGAAAAGGCGTTGAAGCCAGAGCATCCACGCGTGGCGTGGATCTACTTGGGTATCGCCTGAAAGTTCATCTTGGAGATCTGTGTGCCTAGCACGCTGGAAACTGTTTTGAAGACTGTAGGTTTCATTGTCCTCGCGGCCCTTCCGTTGGTGATCCTCTGGTTCACCCTTCGGCGGATGTCAGCAACTGCTCGCTCGTCCGTGAAATCGGGGCTGCATTTGCATGCTCCGCGCCGGATTTCCGGCAGGTCCATGACCTTGGTGATGGTGGATGGAAAAGAGGATCGGGAGCACTACTTCTTTGATGCGGCGTCCTTTTACCTACGGCGTGGGCCGGTGCCCACGGCGGTTCCGCTTTCGCAGATCAACTCAGTCACTCGCACCTCCGACAAGATCTACGGACGTTATGTCTGGCAGGTGTGCTTCAGCAAAGCATCGGGCAGAAAGTGCGTGACGTTCACCAACAACCTGACGCTGTTCAATCGCGATTTCCTGCTGTTCCTGGAGGCGGTGCGGAAGGCCAATCCACTGGCGACTGTGGATCAGGCGGGTCTGTTCTTCTGATTGCGCGGGGACATCAGCGGCGCTGATTGGCAAATGGAGGGGCCAGGGGGCGGGTTGCCTTGGACACGGAGCTGGGCGATTCAGTTGTGCGGGCGTTGAGGGAGTGAATCCACGCGTGGCGTGGATCTACCGGCACCTCGGTGTGCCACCTGCCACACAGCTGGCCCGCCAACGCTCCCAGGCCTTGGCGTCGATGCCGGCCTTCAGCGCAATGCCCTGCAGCTCGGCCCAGTTCCTCGGCGACGGCGCGGCCAGCAGCCCGCGCATGAAGGCCTGCATCTTCGCTTCGCCCATCTGTTTCTCCAGCGAGAGCAACAGCAAGGGGGCATAGACGTAGCGATACATCTCGCCCAGATCGGAGTTGCCGTCGATGGCATCGAATGCTGGCAACGGCTTGTCCTGCGTGTCGATGGCCGATTGCAGTCGCGCAATATAGCGATCGGCCGCGGCATCGCCACTGATCTCGCGCAGCGCCTTGATCGACAGGAACTCGGCGCTGGACTCCAGCAGCACCCAGAAATACGGCCCCTGCGGACGGTTCAGTGTGCCGAAATAGTAATGGCCCATTTCGTGTGCGATGTACTGCACGCGCCGTTCGGCCTGCTCGCCCCCGGCCAGCAGCGAGTCGGCCACGTTGCCGATGCTGCCGCTCATGGCGATGGTGGGCCAGGTGGCAAAGCCCCATTCGCTGCCTTCGCGATCGCGCTCGATCTGGTTGAGCGTGACCATGCGCAGGAAGGTAGGGCGGTCGGCCAGCGGCATGCCCATGTAGCGGCTGTGCACGTCGGCTACCTTCTGCACCGTGCTGGACAGTGCATCGACCTTGGCCGTGGGCAGGGTCTCGTTGAGGATCGTGACCTGCGCGGTGCGGGTGATCGGGCCGCTGCCGCCGAACAACAGGATCGGCCGCGCGTTGTCGCTGCGGAATCGCCCCTGCGCGCCTTCGATGGCCGGGCTGCCGTTGAGATACAGGAAGCGGCAGCCGGCGCAGTCCACCTGCAGGTCGTAGCGGCTTTCGTTGCTGCGCACGCGGGCCTTGGGGTCGAATGCCTGCGGCAGCCACGCGGACTGTTCGGTGAAACGGGCGCTGTCGCCGTTGAAGGCCATCATGCCCTTGAAGTCGCCCAGGGCATCGTGCTTCGGGTACAGCGGGAACGCGCCCACGTAATGCACGCAGAGCGTGGCGGTGGGCCCGGCCAGGGTGTAGACGCGCGCCTCGCCATCCACGCCCGGGTCGTACCAGCCATCAAACCCTACCGGCTTACCGTCACCGTCGAAGACCCGTGCGACGTTCAGGCCGGCGTTGAGTACGAACGCGCCCCATGATTCGGCTGGGAGGTTGGACATGCAGACATCGCCCTCGACACGGCCGCTGGCAATGTCCAGCCACACGCTGCCGGTGGTGAGCGGTGTGGCCGGTTGTGCGGTCGCTGCGGCCACGCTGGTGGCGGGGGCGAGCAGTGCGATCAGGGCGGCGGGCAGCAGGGCGTTGCAGGGGTTCATCGGGCCATCCTTGGGTGGATGGCGTTGACTATAGGGCCAACATCGATGGACGCGGAGAGTCTTCTGGTCACCCGGCCTTGTGGGGCTGGTGCAATGCCCTGGCCTGGTGCAGGCATAATGCCAGCGGGGCGAACGGATGCCCGCGAACAGGACGGACGCCTGCGCCATGACGAACATGCCAACCCAGCTCACGACCGACTTCGATGCGATGCTCGACGGTGGTGACATTGCCGAGGCGCGGCGGCTGTTGGCCCCGCAGCTTGCACGCGGCTGTGCTGAAGCGTTGTTCCTCTCTTCTTCGATGCCTGTGGGGGAGGACGACGCACATGCCGAGGCGGACAGCTTCGCGACCCTCAAGCAGGCCGCAGAGAAGGGTTATATCCCGGCAATCCATGCGATAGGGCTGTGCCTGCTGACCGGTGACCGCGTCGAGCAGGACGTCATGCGTGCGGCCGCGCATTTTGAGCGGGCATCGGAGGCCGGCTATCCGTCGGCCATGTACGAGTTTGGCCTGGCGTTGTTCCATGGCAAGGGTGTCGCCAGCGACGTGCCACGTGCGGTGTACCTGATCCGCGCTTCGGCGCAGGCTGGGAATGAGTACGCCAGGGAATTCCTGCTGGCGTATTCATTGAACGTGGACGCGTAGGAAGTGGGTGCGGCGGCCGGTGGCGCTACACTGGCCGCCTGTGCCCGATGGAAGCTCGCCCATGTTCAGTGGAAAGGTTGCGGTGGTCACCGGCTCCACCAGTGGTATCGGTCTTGGCATTGCCATAGCCCTGGCGCGGCAAGGTGCCGATATCGTGCTGAATGGCTTCGGCGATGCGGCGGAGATCGAACGCATCCGTTCCAAGCTGGAAACCGAGTTCGGCGTGCGCGTGGCGCATGACGGCGCCGATCTTTCCCGTGGCGAGGCAGTGCGCCGGATGATTGAGCATGCCGTCGCGACGATGGGCCGCATCGACATCCTGGTAAACAACGCGGGCATCCAGCACACCGCGCCGATCGAGGAATTTCCGGTCGACAAGTGGGATGCGATCCTCGCGCTGAATCTCTCGGCGGTGTTCCATGCAACGGCGGCGGCCTTGCCGCACATGAAGCTGCATGGCGCCGGCCGTATCATCAACATCGCGTCGGTGCACGGCCTGGTGGGTTCGGTGAACAAGTCGGCCTATGTGGCGGCCAAGCATGGCGTGGTGGGGTTCACCAAGGTGACCGCGCTGGAGAATGCGGGGACCGGCATTACCGCCAATGCGATCTGCCCGGGCTGGGTGCGGACGGCGCTGGTCGAGCAGCAGATCACCGCGTTGGCCGAGCGCGAAGGCACGGATCAGGAGTCCGCCGCGCGTGCGCTGCTGGCTGAAAAGCAGCCGTCGTTGCAGTTCGTGACGCCTGAGCAGCTGGGAGAAATGGTGGTGTTCCTGGCCTCGGACGCCGCTGCGCAGATTACCGGCACGGCGCTGCCGGTGGATGGGGGCTGGACGGCGCGCTAGCTGGCTGGCTGTGCTTTACGCTGCAGCATGGGCAATGCCACCAGCGTGGCGAGAATGGTGAACAGCACCAGCGACGAGCCTACCGTGCCGAAGCCCAGGCCGCCCTTTTCCAGCGGCTTGGTGAGCAGGTCGCCGAAAGTGGCGCCAAACGGGCGGGTGAGTACGAAGGCGATCCAGAACAGGATGACCCGGTCGATGCCCTTGATGCGGCTGGCCAGTGCGGTGAGCGCGATGAGGCTGCCGATCAGCAGCGCGCCACCGGTGAAGCCGAGCCCGGAGTCGTCGGCGAGGAAGTCGCCCAGCGCGGTGCCGAGCGTGTTGGAGAACAGCACGGCGGTCCAGTAGAAGCCTTCGGCGCGGCGCGACGCGATGTTGCTGACCGAGATCGACTTTTCCGACATGCGCCAGGCCAGCAGCACCAGCGCCAGGCAGCCGGCCAGCAGACTGGCGCCGGTGGCGTAGCCCAGGCCGAGCGTGCGGTCGATCAGGTCGGACATGGTGGTGCCGGCGGTGCTGGTCGCCAGCACCACCGACCAGAACAGCACCGGGTGGAAGCGCCGCGCCGACAACTGCATGCCCAGCAGGCCGGCAAAGATCGCCAGCAGGATGGCCGAGCTGGCCACGTAGCCCAGGTTGAGCGTCATCGACAGCAGGTCGCCCGCGGTCTCGCCGAGCGTGGTGGCGGCGATCTTCATCACCCAGAAGCCGAGGGTGACCGCCGCCACTTTGCTGAGCAGGGAATCTGCGTCTGAAGCACGCATCGAACGTCGCCCGGGGAGCCTTCCGGTGATGCTGTGGCAGGCGGCGTCGGAGTGCAGTCGGAACCGGATTTGGCGAGGGTGAGCGTGGGGGCGGCGTTCAGCCGGCGCTGGCGGGGGCCGGCAGGCGTGCCAGCAGGGCGTCCCAGTCGGCCACGAAGCAGCCGTTGTGCCCACGGTTGCACTCGGTGATCCACGCGTCCAGCGATTCGCTCTGCGCGCGGTAGGCGCTGACATCGCCCAGTACGGCGAAGTGCAGGCGGTAGTTCACCAGCATCTGCAGCCACTGCCCGGCCATGCCGGAGCGCAGCTCGAAGAAGTCCGGAGAGAGGCGTTGCACCGGAATGGCGATCCACTCGGCCTGATGCCCGAGGGCATCGCCGACCAGATCGCGCAAGGCGTTGCCATCCAGCAGCGAGCCTGTATCGGCGCTGCGCAGGACGCGGGTGCTGTCGATCTGTTCTACATGTGTGTGCATCGTGCGCTCTGAAGTTCGTATCGTCCGCCCAGTATGGTCATGGGAGAGGCCGACAGTAAGCAGATGCAGCATGAATCTGGCAAGCGAACGCGCTAGGCTGCGCCGGGCGGCCGCACGAGGCGGGTTCACGATACCGGGGAAGGGCATGGCAGGGTGGAGGAGTCGTTCGTTGTTGAGCGCGGCGCTGGTGTGTTCTGGCCTGCCGGTTGCAGCCGCCGAGCTGTGCACGGTCAGTGCCTACGGTGACGGGCAGGGCAACCTGGCGGTGCTGGGCGCACCCGCTGCGGTGCCGGCCACGGGCCAGCGCTATCTGATGCTGGACGGGCGACGTGGCGCCACCGGCGATGCCAACGCACCGGTGAGCTGCAGCGGCGACGTGGTCAGCTTCAGGACGCCTGCGGGAGCCACGCAGCGCTGGCGGCGACTGCCGACCCGCGATACCGATGCAACGTTCATCAGCGCGGGAACCACGCTGGTTGGGCAGTTGATCGAGCCGGCAGGGCCGGCCGACCCGACGCGGCCGCTGGTGGTGCTGGTGCACGGCTCGGAACGCACGATGGCGGTGGCGGCGATCTACCAGCGCATGCTGGTGGCCCAGGGCATTTCGGTGTTCGCCTACCAGAAGCGTGGCACCGGCGATTCGGAAGGCGAGTACACCCAGAACTTTGAGCTGCTGGCTGACGATGCAGCGGCGGCGCTTGCCAAGGCACGTGAGCTGGCGGCGGGGCGTTTCGGTCGGGCCGGCTACTTCGGTGGCAGCCAGGGCGGGTGGATCGCGCCGCTGGCGGCGACGCGCTCGCAGGCGGATTTCGTGGCGATCGGTTTCGGCCTGGTGGTGTCACCCATCGAGGAGGACCGCGAGCAGCTGTTCGACGAGGCACGCCGCATGCAGCTGGATGCAACGGCGATGAAGCAGGTCGGCCAGCTTTCAGACGCGACCGCGCAGTTGATGCGCACGCATTTCAATGAAGGGTTCGAGGCGCTGGCGAAGGTGCGTACGCAGATCGGTGCCGCACCGTGGGCAAAGAACATCAGCGGCGAATACAGCGGCGACATGCTGCGCATGAGTGAAGCCGACCTGCGCCGGATCGGCCGCGCGCGATTCGACAACCTGGAGCTGATCTGGGACTACGACGCCGAGGCCGCGCTGCGCCGCCTGAAGGTGCCGTTGCTGTGGGTGCTGGCCGAGCAGGACCGCGCCGCGCCGATTGCCGCCACGCGTTCGATCCTGTCGCGCCTGCGCGCGTCGGGGCAACCGATCGACACCTACCTGTTCCCGGATACCGACCACGGCATGGTCGAGTTCCGCACCGATGCCGAGGGCAACCGGGTGTCGACGCGGATCACCGACGGCTATCTTCGCCTGCTGGCCGATTGGATCAAGCAGGATGTGCACGGGGGCTATGGGCGCGCGCGCAGAGAGAGCGAATAGCGGGTAGGGTGTACGCCTGCAGAGCGCCACGGTGAATGAAGGAAGGGAATGGAAGATAGGCCCGAGCCGCTTGCTTCATTGCACACATGGATGGCGGTGGCCCCTTGGCGCCGCTGGCTGGTTGCCGGCGTGCTGTTGGTGACCGGGTTGGGTGTGTTCTTCGCCGGTTGGTTCGGCTTGGCAATGCTGCTGGGCGACAACGAGGATGGCGCTGCGATGGCGTTGAATGCCGCCTTCGTGCTGCTGCTGTCGTTGGTACTGCTGCCGGCGCTGCACTATGGCTTCCTGCGCGGCTTCCGAAGTAGCGCGCAGGGGCGCGATCGGTTGGCCTTCCGGTTCGGAGCGGAGGATGCAGCGCCGGTACCGGCCATCAAGTGGCTATGGTCCTGGCGGCTGCGGCATGCGGTGCTGTACGTGCTGGGTATTGCGACGTTGCTGCTCGTCTTCCTGCCGCACGACAACCAGGCGGCTTTCAGTGCCTTCATCGGCCGTTACAGTGCGGGCCGCGCGTCTGCGGGCAGTTTGACCATGCTGGTATTCGCGTGGCTGCCGCTGCTCACGCTGATGGGGGTGTGCATGCTGCTGCTTCGCCGCCAGTTCCGGCTCCGCGATGCCGGGTTGCTGGACGTGGTGGGCAAGCGGCTGCTTTCAGCGGAGAGCCACTGGCTGTTTTCGTTTGCGGCCGCGTTTGCCGCGACGGCGTTCCTGTGCCGCTTGATTGGCAGCGTGGCGCTGTAGGCGCGTGGGTGGCCACGCGCCAGCACCGCGTCAACTCGGCTTCGCGAACACATCCAACCCCTTGCCCGTCTCCAGCAGCGACTTCAGGCTCGACAGCACGATCGGCCAGCCCTGGCGGATGCCGGTATCCATGCCACTGCCCGGTTCCAGCTCCTCATGGGTAACCGTCAGCCGCACCATGTCCTGGTAGGGCACGACGTCGAAGGTGACGCGGCTGTAAGCATCCGGGTTGTCGGCCTGCGAGGCGGCGGCCCAGGTGATGACCAGGCGCGAGGGCGGGGTGCTTTCCACCACTTCACCGATCAGCTCGACCGAGCGCGTTTCGTTGGCACGCACGTGCTGCCAGCGCGAGCCGGGCTTCCAGTCCGAGACGTTCTCGTGGCCCCAGTAGCGACTGGCGATCTCGGGGCGTGTGATGGCCTCGAACACCTTCTGTGGCGTGGACGCGATGTAGATCACGTGGATGAAGCGGGTTGACTCTGCAGACATCGTCATTCTCCTTCCAGTTCGCGTTTCAGGTCATGCAGCAGGCTCAGGCGCTGCTGCTCGAACTTGCGTACCCAGCGCTCGTAGACTTCATGCAGCGGCACCGGGTTGATGAAGTGCAGCTTCTCGCGGCCACGGCGCACAGTGCTGATCAGGTTGGCGTCTTCCAGAAGACCCAGGTGCTGAGTGACCGATTGCCGGGCCATATCCAGGTGCTCGCACAGCTGGCCCAGGGTCTGGCCGTTGTCCTCGCAGAGCAGGTCGAGCAGCGTCCTGCGCGTGGGGTCGGCCAAGGCCTTGAACACCTTGTCTGCATTCATGCGGGGTGTCTTCAGTTCCAGTTGTCGATCCTGACGTCGTGTGGGTTGGGCTGGCTCTTGCCGGTCTCCAGCAGTGCCTTCAGGCTCATCAGGAACACCGCCCACTTGGTGCTGCAGTGGGAGGTGAACTCGACACGTTCCTTCCAGCCTTCGTGGGTGAACAGCACGATGCAGTGGTCGCCTTCCTGCTTCAGTGCGAAGCGCGCGTGGGTGCCGATCCATTCGGCGGGGCCGGCGAGGAACTTCCAGAGCACCAACTCGCCTGGAATGAGCTGTTCCAGCTGCATTTCCATGGCGCCGATTTCCTGGCCGTTGTTGGTGAAACGGACCTTGACCGTGCCGCCGGTCTCGCGGTCGCCGTGGGTGTCTTCGGCCCACCAGGCGGCGACGCCTTCGGGGGTGGCCAGGGCTTGGTACACCTGGCTTGCGGGGGCCTTGATGCCGACCCTGTGTGCGATATCCACCATTGCAGGTTCCTCGCGATGGGCCGGCAGGCGCCGCCCTTGGGATGGACTATATGCAGGTAAATGCCTGCATGTCAAATCCGGCCCAGGGACTTCCGACCCTGGT
This sequence comes from Stenotrophomonas sp. YJH_SMC_25, assembly GCF_059369595.1. NCBI lineage: Bacteria > Pseudomonadati > Pseudomonadota > Gammaproteobacteria > Lysobacterales > Lysobacteraceae > Stenotrophomonas > Stenotrophomonas sp. YJH_SMC_25. The sequence continues at coordinate 21,019 of NZ_JCAFSV010000010.1, forward strand.
AGTGCTGGCCGCTGGCCGGCATCCTCGTGACAGCTGATTGACGCGTTGACAGGAGTACGTGCATGACTGAAACAGGAAAGGACACCTTGACCATCCGCCGCGCCAGTGCGGCAGATGCCCCTGCGGTGCTGGCGCTGTTCGACGAGGTGATCGAATGGTTCGTGTCGATCGGCAATCTGCAGCAATGGGGCAGCGAGCCATGGTCCACGGTGCCACGCCGGATCACCCAGGTGACCGATGCGTGCGCGCTGCCTGGCGCATGGGTGGCCCAGAACGAGCAGGGTGAGGTGCGTGCGTTCCTGGCGCTGGGCGAGTCGATGCCCTATGTGCCGGCGCCCGATGGGCCCGAGCTGTACGTGCGGGTATTGGTGGCCTCGCGTGATGCGCGCGTGCGCGGCATCGGTCGTCGCTTGATGGCGTTTGCCGACGAGCAGGCGCGCGCTGCCGGCCTCGACCATCTGCGCGTGGACTGCTATGGCGGAGGCAGCGGTGATCTGGTGCGCTTCTACGAGTCCTGCGGCTACACGCGAATTGCGCCGTTCAACGTGGACGGCTGGCCAGGCATGCTGCTAGGCCGCCAGCTCTGACGCCGCTGCGTCATTCGGTCGCAGCATGCATGCAGGAATCGGTACATCGGTTCGGCGCTAGAGTGGGGGAAGATCCCTCCAGGAAGGAGCAGCGCATGTACTACAGCAGTGGCAACTACGAAGCCTTCGCGCGCCCGCGCAAGCCCGCCGGTGTCGATGGCAAGCGCGCCTGGTTTGTGGGGTCGGGGCTGGCCTCGCTGGCCGGCGCCGCGTTCCTGGTGCGCGATGGGCGCATGGCCGGTGAACGCATCACCATTCTTGAACAGCAGCAGATTCCTGGCGGTGCGCTGGATGGCCTGAAGGTGCCGGAAAAGGGTTTCGTGATCCGTGGTGGCCGCGAGATGGAAGATCATTTCGAGTGCCTGTGGGATCTGTTCCGCTCGATTCCGTCGCTGGAGATCGAGGATGCCAGCGTGCTGGATGAGTTCTACTGGTTGAACAAGGACGACCCGAACTATTCGCTGCAGCGCGCCACGATCAATCGCGGCGAAGATGCGCACACCGACGGTCTGTTCACACTCACCGAGCAGGCACAGAAGGACATCATCGCGCTGTTCCTGGCCACCCGTCAGGAGATGGAGAACAAGCGCATCAACGAAGTACTGGGCCGTGATTTCCTGGACAGCAACTTCTGGCTGTACTGGCGAACCATGTTCGCGTTCGAAGAGTGGCATTCGGCGCTGGAGATGAAGCTGTACCTGCATCGCTTCATCCACCATATCGGCGGCCTGCCGGATTTCTCGGCGCTGAAGTTCACGAAGTACAACCAGTACGAATCGCTGGTGCTGCCGCTGGTGAAGTGGTTGCAGGACCAGGGCGTGGTGTTCCAGTACGGTACCGAGGTGACCGACGTCGACTTTGATCTGCAGCCGGACCGCAAGCAGGCCACGCGCATCCATTGGATGCATGACGGTGTAGCCGGTGGCGTGGATCTCGGCGCGGATGATCTGCTGTTCATGACCATCGGTTCGCTGACCGAGAACTCGGATAATGGCGACCACCACACTGCGGCACGCCTGAACGAAGGCCCGGCGCCTGCCTGGGACCTGTGGCGCCGCATTGCCGCGAAGGATGACGCGTTCGGGCGTCCGGATGTGTTCGGCGCGCACATTCCAGAAACCAAGTGGGAATCGGCAACGGTGACCACGCTGGATGCGCGCATTCCGGCCTACATCCAGAAGATCGCCAAGCGCGATCCCTTCAGCGGCAAAGTGGTGACCGGCGGCATCGTCAGCGTGCGCGACTCGCGCTGGCTGATGAGCTGGACGGTGAATCGCCAGCCACATTTCAAGAACCAGCCCAAGGACCAGATCGTGGTCTGGGTGTATTCATTGTTCGTGGATACGCCCGGCGACTACGTGAAGAAGCCGATGCAGGACTGCACCGGCGAGGAGATCACCCGCGAGTGGCTGTATCACCTGGGCGTGCCGGTGGAAGAGATCGATGAGCTGGCCGCGACCGGCGCGAAGACAGTGCCGGTGATGATGCCGTACATCACGGCGTTCTTCATGCCACGCCAGGCAGGTGACCGCCCGGACGTGGTGCCGGAAGGTGCGGTGAACTTCGCTTTCATCGGCCAGTTCGCCGAATCGAAGCAGCGCGACTGCATCTTCACCACCGAGTACTCGGTGCGCACGCCGATGGAGGCGGTGTACACCTTGCTGGGGATCGAGCGTGGCGTGCCGGAGGTGTTCAATTCCACGTATGACGTGCGCTCGCTGCTGGCCGCGACCGGGCGCCTGCGTGATGGCAAGGAACTGGACATTCCCGGGCCAGCGTTCCTGCGCAACCTGCTGATGAACAAGCTGGACAAGACCCAGATCGGTGGTCTGCTGCGCGAGTTCAAGCTGGTGCAGGAGGACTGAGCGGGGCGTGGGTAGCGCCGGGCCATGCCCGGCGAGCCCGGCAGCGGGTAGTTGACAGCGTTTCAACCTACTAGTAGGTTGGCGACATGAAAGAGTCGCTCTCGCCCAAGGCCCAGGAGATCCTGGCCCATGCCCGTTCGCTGCTGGAGGCCGGTGGCTACAACGGCTTCAGCTACGCCGACGTGTCCGCGCGGGTGAACATCAGCAAGGCCAGCATCCATCACCACTTCCCCAGCAAGGCCGACCTGGTGCGCACGGTGGTTGAACTGTACCGGGCCGAGGCGCGCGAAGGCCTGGCGCTGCTGGACCGGCAGCTGGACGACCCGCTGCAGGAGCTCAACGCCTATGTGGAGTACTGGTCCAGCTGCATTGCAGGGGGGACGTCGTCGTTCTGCATCTGCGCGATGCTGGCAGCGGAGGCGCCGATGATCCCTGCGGAGATTGCCGATGAAGTGCGCGGGCATTTCGAGGATCTGAGCGGGTGGCTGACGGTGACGCTGGAGAAGGGCGCGGCGCTGGGCCAGTTGCGCCTGCAGGGTTCCCCTGCGGACGAGGCCAGGGCGTTCATGTCCTCGGTGCACGGCGCGATGCTGGCCGCGCGCGGTTTTGGTGACGCGGCGACCTTCGCGGCACTGGCACGGTTGGCGATCGCGCGGGTGAGCGCGGCGTCCTGAGAGATGTGTGGTGGGCCTGCGGCGACGCGGGCCTTCTTTTTGAGTCCAATGCCTACCTACTAGTAGGTTCATTCTATCCCTGGAGATGTCCCATGTCCCACCCTCTGTCCACGCTTGGCGTGATCCATACCGCTGTCAGCCTGATCCCGGTGTTGAGTGGCCTGTATGCCTTCATTCGCCATCGCGCAATCGATCCCGCCACGCGCGCGGGCAAGCTGTACCTGGTGGGGCTGGTGCTGTCGGTGGTCACCTCGTTCACCGTGTCCAGCACGGGCGGGATCAACCCCGGCCACGCATTCGGGGTGATCGTGCTGCTGGTGGCATTCGGCGGCGTGCTGGCCGCGCGGCTGCGCTGGCTGGGGCGCGCAGCACCTTATGCATCGACGTTTGCGCTGTCTTTCAGCTTCCTGCTGTCGTTGGTGCCCGGCGTCAACGAAACGCTGACCCGCGTGCCGGCAGCGCATCCGATTGCTGCCGCGCCGATGGCCCCGGTGGTGCTGCACACGCTGCTGGTCTGCCTGGTGGTGTTCGTGATCGGCGTGGCCGCGCAGTGCTGGAGGCTGCGAAACCGTGCCTTGGCAGGACGATCCTGAGACGCCGCCGGTCACTCCGGCGCGGCAAGTGCGCCCAGCAGTGCCACCGGTTCGATCAGTGCAGCCGAGCGCGCCGGGTCAAGTTGAATGTGCCGGCTGCAGAAGCTGAACGATCGGCCTGCGGCACGCTCGGGGACGCGTGCGCTCGCGTCCGGTGTCTCGATCTCCAGCACCTCATCCACGGCCAGCGCCAGCGTTGCGGTACCGGCATTGATCAACAGCATGGCCGGGCTGCCACCGTCGAATGCCGCTTGGCCGCTCATGCGGCGCAGGTCGACCACGGGTAATGGCTGCCCACGGACTTCCAGGGTCGGCCTGCCGTTGCGGTCTGCAGGGCCGAATGCCTCCAGGCCGCGAATTTCGACGGCAGCCTGGATGTCGATCGCGAACAGGGCGGTGCCTGCACGCACGATCACGATCTCGAACAGGTCGGCGGGCGATGCGCGTTTTTCCATTGCAGGTGGGGCGGGTACTGGCATGCGATGGGCGTGGCGAAGACAGCGGGAAGGAGGATCCTGATGATGACGCCCGAACGTAGCGCACGGCCGCGTCGGCAGGCGCACGCAAGGCGTCGGTTCAGTCTGTATCAGGCGGGGGCGCGTGGCGGCTCGACGGTGCCGATGCGTGGGAAATGCGGACGCAGCAGGCCAACGAGCTGATCCATGCCTGGAACGGAATGGCCAAATTCGTCCCATCGCGCATTGACCAGCCCGGACACGACGATCTGCCCGGTCTCGATGCGGGTCATCGCCCAGTAGGGTACGGCGCGTGCGCCGATTGCCATGTCCAGTACCGGGGCGACGGCGGCGTGCGAACGACTGTCCTGGATACGGCGCCTGACCGCCTCCAGGCCGTCGGGCGGGCCTTCGATGTACTGGAAAAACCGCTGCCCGTCGACGAGCAGCGCTCCGGTAACGTCCACCCGGCGATTGAACGCGGCAGAGCCCGAGACGATCTGGCGGAGGGTTTCATCGGAAAGCCCAGCCGACATGTGGCTGGAGTAAGCAAATGCGTGGAGCATGGAAGGGGCTTCGTGTGACGCCCATCACTATACGTGGGTCTCCACCGTCCGCCGTGAGCCTTTTCTCACGTGGCGCTGGAGAGCGCTGAGCTGGATCAGCAGCCCACCAACCGATCCGCGCCAACACCGCCGCGATGCTGGCTGCGGTACTCGGTAGGGCTCGCATCGACCTGGCCCCGGAAGTGCCGACGGAACGATTCCTGCGAACCGAATCCAGCCTGCTCGGCAATCCACTGCAGCGGCCGATCGGTGGTTTCCAGCAGCTCGCGGGCGTAGGCGACGCGCTCGCGGATCAGCCAGTCGATGGGCGACAGGCCGGTGGCCTCCAGGAACTGCCGCTGCAGAGTGCGTTGGCTGAGTGCGGCCTGCTCGGCGAGGCTGCCCAGCGAGTGCGGCTCGCGCAGGTTGCGGCGCATCCATTCCATCAGCCTTGCCAGGCGCGTGGGCTCGCCATGGGGAATGGCGCGGCTGACACGCTGGCTGCGTTCGGCATCACGCCACGGCGCCAGTACCAGCCGTTCGGCCACCAGGTTGGCCACGCGCGCACCGTAATCCTTGCGCACCATGTGCAACATCATGTCCATGCCGGTCGCCGAGCCGGCCGAGGTGATGATGCTGCCGGTGTCTACATACAGTGCATCTTCGCGCACATCGATGCGCGGGAACTCGCGCGCCAGCGCTTCGGTGAGGCGCCAGTGGGTGGTGGCCTGGCGGCCATCGAGCAGCCCGGCCCACGCCAGCACGAAGGCACCGGAGCAGATCGAAGCGATGCGCGCGCCACGGCCGTGGGCACGGATGAGTGCATCAAGCAGCGCCTGTGGCGGGCGCTCGCTGGGCTCGCGCCAACCGGGAATGACGATGATGTCGGCGTCATCAACTGTGCTGAGGTCGTAGGGAAGCTGCACCTGCGTTCCGCCAAGCATGCGCAGCGCACCAGGTTCACCCGCGCACAGCTGGGTGCGATACCAGGCCACGCCGAGTTCCGGCCGCACCGGCGCGAACAGGCCAACCGCACAGCCGAACTCGAACAGCCCTTGGCCGTGGCAGGCAACGATGGCGACGAGCGGTGCGCTGGGATCGGCGGGTGGGCTGGGCATGGCTTGATGCTACGGGTGGTGATGTGCGCCGCAGAATGCTGCGCGGGCATGAGGTGATGCCTGTGGAGCATGTGTACGGGGGGGGCATTCGTCTGGCTTGGGCACCCGACGGGGTAGAGTCGACTGTTAGTCGACTGCTGTTGGCGATACCGCCTGGAAGCCCGCGCTGCGCGCGATAGTCGACTGACAGTCGACTCTACCCCCGTAGGTTGCCGCCCGCCGCCCGCCGCCCGCCGCCCGCCACCCATCACCCATCACCCATCACCCATCACCCATCACCCATCACCCATCACCCATCACCCACCACCTGCCACCCGCCGCTCGCCGTCCCATGGGCGTGGTGCGCAGGGCTGCCTAACGTCATTACCAGCAGTCATGTGGGTGGCCGGATGTTACGGCTGGGTGACGCGATCGCGCCTGTCGCGGTGGGCGGACAGGCCCTTGAATGGAAGCGTGTTTCCGGCCCACCCCCACGAGCCCCCATGCCTGCCGCCCACGCCCCTGTCCTGAGCACTCTCGCTGTTCTGATCACAGCCATCCTCGCCGCTTCGCCCAGCCATGCGGCTGAAGCCGATGCGGATCCTGCTGCCGCCGCTGCGACGGCCAACGTGGCCGCGTCCACGCTGGATGCCGTGGTGGTGACCGGCTCGCGCACCAGTACGCGTACGGTGAAGAACAGTTCCACGCCGATCGACGTGATCTCCGCCGAAGACCTCACCGCCACCGGCCAGGCCAACCTGCTGGAAGCACTGCAGCGCGCACTGCCGTCGCTCAGCCAGATTGGTGGCTACCAGAGCGACCAGGAGAGCCTGATTCGTGGCTACCAGCTGCGCAACCTGTCGCCCGGCTACACGCTGGTGCTGGTGAACGGCAAGCGCCGCAATGCCAGTGCCTATGTAAGCGGTGCCAATGGGGGCGGCTTCCCAGGCCATGCGTGGGCGGACCTGGCGTTGATTCCGGTGTCGGCCATCGACCACGTGGAAGTGCTGCGTGATGGTGCGTCGGCCATCTATGGCTCCGATGCGATTACCGGTGTGGTCAACGTGATCCTGAAGTCGCAGGCGCACGGTGGCGAGTTCGCCGTGGAAAGCGGGCAGAGTATTGATGGCGATGGCTCGCGAACCAGCGTGCGTGCCAACGTTGGCCTGCCGTGGGGTGCCGATGGCTTCGTCAACCTCTCCGGCGAGACCACCCGCCAGCATCATGCGATCCGCACCCGCCGCTACATCGATGGCTATCTGAGCTACCCGGCGGTGGATGGTAGCGGCAATCTGGTGGCGCTGCGGCCGAATAATCGATTGCCGGCCGGCGCATCGCCGAACCCGGCCGAAGCCAGCCGCAATGCCGAGGCCAACACCATCCTCAGCTCCCCGTCGTATGCGCTGAAGGCGTTCGCGGTGAACGTGGGCCATGGCCTGGGCGAGAGCGCGCAGTTCTACGCCAATGCCACCGCCAGCGATCGCACCGCGCAGGCGATCCAGAACTTCCGCCTGCCGGCGACCATCTTCACCACCTACAAGGCTCCAGGCGTGCTGAACGTGTTTCCCGATGGCTTCCTGCCGGTGCTGGAAACAAAGGAGAAGCAATACACCGGCACCGCGGGCGTGAAAGGCCAGATCGCAGGCTGGGACTACGACGCCAGCCTGACCGGCAACCGCAGCACGGTGCGTACCTATACGCGCAACTCGTTGAACTACTCGCTGCCGTACCCCCGTTCGCCCACTGACTTCTATGACGGCAAGCTGGACTACCAGCAGGGCATCGCCAACCTGGACCTGCGCCGTGGCTTCGAGGTGGCGGCGTTTGCGTCGCCGCTGGAGGTGAGCGCGGGCGCCGAGTACCAGCACGAACGATACGAGCGTGGGGCAGGGCAGTGGGAGTCATACACCGGCTTTGGTGCTGCGGCCTTCGTCGGCTATTCCACTGCGGACGCGGTGAAGGCGACCCGCAACAGCAAGGCGGTGTACGTGGGTGCGGCCACCAACATCACCTCGCGCTGGTATCTGGATGCGGCGGCGCGCTGGGAAGACCATTCCGACTTCGGCAGTGTCTCCACCGGCCGCCTGACCACGCGCTTCGACTTCACCGACGCGTTGGGTGTACGTGCGACGGTCAGCAATGGTTTCCATGCGCCCAGCCTGGGCGCGCAGTTCTACCAGGCCACTGGCAGCTGCCCGTGCGGTACCACGCTGGTGGCGCAGGTGTCTTCGCCGGCAGCGGTTGCGCTGGGTGCTACGCCGCTGAAGCCCGAGAAGGCCACCAACTACAGCCTGGGCGTGACCTGGGACCCGAGCCCGGCGTTCCACTTGGCCGTGGATGCCTACCAGATCGACATCCGCGGCCAGCTCGGCCAGTCCAGCCAGATCGGCTACAACGCGCAGGATCCTGCACGCGTCACCGACAACAGCGGCACGGTGCTGAGCGCGGCGCAGAAGAACACCATCGATGCGCTGCTCGGGTCGGCCGGCATCAGCATCCTGCCGGGTGATGCGTTCTACGCCAGCTACTTCACCAACGTGGGCAATACCCGTACGCGCGGCGTCGAGCTGACCGTGGAAGCGAACCAGGAAACGGCCTGGGGCAAGCTGCGCTGGAGCTACGCGGCCAACGTGGGGCGCACCACCATCCAGAAGATCAGCGACATTCCGGCGGCGCTGCAGGGGCTGCCGAACATCAACCTGTTGACCAAGAGCAGCGAGTACGCGCTGCGCTTCCGTACGCCCAGCTACACGCAGGTGGCGGGGTTGGGCTGGCAGAACGGGCGCTGGCGCTCGAACGTCGACTTCACCTACTACGGCCCGATCAAGCGCCTGAACAACGGCGTGGAGTACAAGCAGCCGCCGGTGCTGGTGACCAATCTCTCCGGTGCCGTGGAACTGGGCGCAGGCTGGAGTGCGGCGCTGGGCATCAACAACGTGTTCGACAAGCGCACGCGCAAGGTGCCGGAGTACGCGCGCAGTGCCACCGATGTGGCGAGCATCGAGACGACCTGGGACAACGGCGATGTGCTGGGCAACGTCGGCGCGTACTGGTACGGGCGGGTCAGTTACCGGTTTTGAGGTTCACGCCAAAGGCGGCCGGACGTAGTTCGGCATCATCGAGGAGCATTTCATGTCTTCTGCATTGAAGGTGGTGGCAGTGGTGGGGTCACCGACCAGCTCGGCGACGTCGCGCACGTTGCTGCTGGTGCGGCACTTGTTGGCGTCGTTGCAGCAGCGGGTGCATGCCAGCGTGGAGCTGGTGGAGCTGGCGCCGATCGCGCGTTCGCTGGGGCAGTCGCTGTCGCGCGATGAAGCGGAGCCAGCCGTAGAGCAGGCACTGCAGGCAATCGAGGCGGCCGGTCTGCTGGTGGTGGCGACGCCGGTGTATCGCGGTTCCTATCCCGGGCTGTTCAAGCACCTGGTCGATTTCATCGGGCTGGAAGCGCTGGTGGATACGCCGGTGCTGCTGGCGGCGACCGGTGGCAGCGAGCGCCATGCGTTGGTGATCGACCACCAGTTGCGGCCGTTGTTCAGTTTCCTGCAGGCGCACACGCTGCCGATCGGGGTGTATGCCACGCCTGCCGACTTCGATGGCGAGCACATCAACAGTGCAGCCTTGCAGGCGCGCATCGCACTGGCGGCCGAGCGCGCGGCAGGGCATCTGGCTCCGCAGGCGCTGGCGGTACCGGCGCCGCTGCGAAGGATCGCCTGACGGCATAACCGGCGGCGCTTTGCTTATGGCCAAGGCGCATCTGTATGGCCGGATCTGACCGCCGATTGTCGCCTGGCATCGCCGTGCCGACCGCCGTCATCTCTAGCATCGATATCGAAGCGGCATCGCATTGCCGCCCCCCCGATGAGGACGACCCCGTGAGTCTGGACGCAACCGACAAGCCCATCCTGTTCCTGCTCGACCGTGAGTTCGAGGACGGACAGATTCCCGGCCAGCGCTTCTTCTGCCGGCACAGCCTGTTGCTGGAAGGTGCGCTGTCGAGCATCGACGGCCTGGACGCGCAGCTGGACGTGCGCCGCATCGGTTTCGCACGGCCGCGCCGGGAGGTGATCGCCGAAATCGGCGAGCAGGACCAGTCGCTGCCGAAGCTGGTGCTGCCGCAGGGCGTGCGCAGTGACCTCGCGAGTGGCGTGCACCAGGACCGCCAGTACATCTCCGGTGCCGAACCGATCCTGGCCGCGCTGAACGGGTTGCTCGGCATCCCCGTGGCCCATCCCTGAGCGAGGACGCGACCATGAGCTATCAGATCAGCGTGTTGGACAAGAGCCCGGTGGCCGAAGGCGCCTCGCCGGAGCAGGCGCTGCGCAACAGCCTGCAGCTGGCGCAGCGCGCCGAACAGCTGGGCTATCACCGCTACTGGTTTGCCGAGCACCACGCCGCGCCGACGTTGGCCAGCCCCGCACCGGAAGTTCTGGCGGCCTGGGTGCTGGCGCAGACCCGGCGCATCCGCATCGGCAGTGGTGGGGTCATGCTGCGCCACTACGCGCCGTACAAGGTGGCGGAGAACTTCAACCTGCTGGCGGCGCTGGCGCCAGGTCGTGTTGACCTGGGCGTGGGCAAGGCGCCCGGCGGCCTGCCGGCCTCTACCGCTGCATTGGCAGCGGGGCGCCCGGCGTTCGCCGACTTCGACCAGCAACTGCGCGATCTTGAGGGCTATCTGTCCGGCGCCGACGCCGATGTGCTGGCGCGGCCGATTCCGCAGCGGGCGCCGGAGCGCTTTCTGCTCGGTGCCAGCCCGCAGAGTGCACGGCAGGCGGCCGAGCTGGGCTGGCGTTTCGTCTACGCCGCGCACTTCGACGGCGACCCTAAGCACATCGAGGCCGCGTTCGACGCCTACCGCAACGTCTCCTCGCAGCCACCGCTGCTGGCTACGGTGGCCTTCGCCGCGCCGACTGCCGAAGCCGCAGCGCGTCATATCGGTGCGCTACGCGTCTACAAGCTGCACCTTGGTCCCGGGCAGACGGTGAACCTGCCCAGCCCCGAAGCGGCTGCCGAGTACGCACGCCAAGTGGGCGTGGCCGACTTCCGCATCGAGGAAACACGCCCGAGCGTGTTGTCTGGCGATGCGCAGCACGTGCGCGGCGAACTGGACGCGCTGCATCGGCGCTTCGGCGTGGGTGAATTCATCCTCGATGCGCCGGTGGCCGACCTCGACGCACGCCTGACATCCCTTGAACTGCTGTCGCCCGCGCCGCGCGCGGCGGTGGCCTGACCTGCAGGAGCGATTCCATGAGCACCACTCCGCGCCACATTCCGTTCGGCATCATGTTGCAGGGCCCCGGCAGCCATATGCATGCCTGGAAGCATCCGTCCAACCCGGCCGATGCCAGCGTCAACCTGCAGTTCTACATCGACATTGCGCGGACCGCCGAGGACAACGGCATCGCGTTCGGCTTCGTGGCCGACGGCCTGTACATCAACGAAAAGTCGATTCCGCACTTCCTCAACCGCTTCGAGCCGATCTCGCTGCTGTCGGCACTGGCCACGGCGACGAAGAAGATCGGCCTGGCCGGTACGCTGTCCACCTCCTACAGCGACCCGTTCACGGTGGCCCGCCAGTTCGCCTCGCTGGATCTGCTCAGCGGCGGCCGTGCTGGCTGGAACGTGGTGACCTCACCGTTGGAAGGTTCGGGTCGCAACTATGGCCGGCCGCACCCGGAGCATGCGCTGCGCTACCAGATCGCCGACGAGTACCTGGAGGTGGTGCAGGGGCTGTGGGATTCGTGGGATGACGATGCCTTCGTGCGCGAGCGCGACAGCGGCACGTTCTTTGCGCCGGAGAAGTTCCGCCGGCTCGACCACAAAGGCCGCTTCTTCCAGGTGGAAGGCCCGCTCAACATCCAGCGCTCGCCACAGGGCCAGCCCGTGATCTTCCAGGCCGGTTCGTCCGATGACGGCATTGCGCTGGCCGGCAAGTACGCCGATGCGGTGTTCACCCATTCGCCATCGCTGGAAGAAACCCGCGCGTTCACCCAAAAAGTGAAGAACTCGGCGATCGCGCACGGCCGCAGCGGCAATGACGTGAAGATCTTCCCGGGTATCGGTCCCATCGTCGGCCGCACGGCCGAGGAGGCCGAAGCCAAGTATCAGGCGATCGCCGCACTGGCTACGCTGGAGGATGCACTGGCGTACCTGGGGCGCTTCTTCGATCACCACGATTTCAGCCAGTACGATCCGGATGCACCTTTCCCGGAGCTGGGTGACATCGGCAGTAACTCATTCCGTTCCACCACCGACCGCATCAAGCAGGATGCGCGTGAGAAGGGGCTGAGCCTGCGCCAGGTGGCGCTTGAAGCGGTGAGCCCGCGACCAAACTTCATCGGCACGCCGGAGCACGTGGCCGATGAGCTGATCCGTTGGTTCGACGCCGGTGCCAGCGACGGCTTCATTCTCGGCTTTGCCGCACAGCGCGAAGGCCTGGATGATTTCGTGACCCAGGTGCTGCCGATCCTGCAGGCCCGCGGCTACCACCAGCGTGAGCTGCAGGGGCAGACCCTGCGTGAGCATCTGGGACTGCCGTACAAGGCCAGCCGGTATGCGGCCGATGCCGAACCGGCGCGGAAGGCGGGGTAGGGCGATGAGCGGAGAGAATTCGGTAGCGCCCGGCCATGCCCGGCGAGACCCCGCGTCCATCGGCGTGCTGCCCGAAATCGCGGCACGCGCCGAGGCGGCCATCGCGATCCGCCATGACCTGCACCGGCATCCGGAGCTGGCCTTCGATGAGCACCGCACCAGCGCCCGTGTGGCCGAGTTGCTGCAGCAGTGGGGCTATGAGGTGACCACCGGCCTCGGTGGCACCGGCGTGGTCGGTACGCTGCAGCGCGGGCAGGGCAGCCGTCGCCTCGGCTTGCGCGCCGACATCGATGCACTGCCGATCCACGAGGACTCGGGGCTGGCCTACGCCAGCCAGAACGAAGGGCTGATGCATGCCTGTGGCCACGATGGGCACACCGCCATCCTGCTGTCCGCCGCGCATTACCTGGCCCATCACGGCAATATCGACGGCACCCTGCAGCTGGTGTTCCAGCCGGCCGAGGAGACCGGTTCGGGCGCGTCGAAGATGATTGCCGACGGCCTGTTCGAGCGCTTCCCGGTGGACGCGATCTATGGCCTGCACAACTGGCCGGGCGTGCCGGTGGGCCACTTCGGCTTTGTCGATGGCCCGGCGATGGCGTCGGTGGACTGGGCACGGCTGAAGGTGATCGGAAAGGGTGGCCACGGTGCCGAGCCGCAGGGCAGCGTGGATCCGATCCTGGTCGCCGCGCACATCATCACTGCGCTGCAGAGCGTGGTGTCGCGCAATGTCGATCCGCGGCAGATGGGCGTGGTCACCGTCGGCTCGATCCACGGCGGCCAGGCCGCCAATGTGATTCCGGACGTGGTGGAGCTGAAACTGACCGTGCGCGCCTACCTGCCGGAGGTACGCGACACCCTGCGGCGCCGGGTCACCGGGATTGCCGAGCAGACCGCTGCCGCGTTCGGTGCGCGCGCCGAGATCGAGTTCCCGCGCGGTTTCCCCAGCGTGATCAACCACCCGCAGCAGACTGCCTACATCCGCGAGGTCGCTGTGCGGGGATTCGGTGCAGAACACGTGGTGCCCGAATTCGCGCCACGCACCGCCAGCGAGGATTTCGCCTTCCTGCTGCAGGCGCGGCCGGGCAGTTTCGTGTTCGTCGGCAACGGCGACAGCGCGCCGCTGCACAGCCCGCGCTACGTGTTCAACGACGCCGCAATCGCACCCGCCGCCAGCCTGTGGGCACGGCTGGCCGAAGACTATCTGGTGAAGGACGTGGCATGAGCAGCAACGAACGCTTCTTCTACACCTCGGTGGATGATCCGCTGGCACGGCCTCTGTTCGATGGCCTGGAACAGGAGTACGACAGCCGCTACGCCGACGTGCGCCGACGCATCGGCGGCAGCGCCCGCGAGGAGCTGCAGCGCTACCCGGCGCAGGCCTTTGCGGCCCCGGTCGGTGCCTTCGTGCTGCTGCTGCGCGACGGGGTGGCGATCTCCGGCGGCGCGTTCATGCCGCACCGCGATCCGGATACCGCCGAGTTCAAGCGGATCTGGACGTTGCCCGGGCTGCGTCGCCAGGGCATCGCGCGGCGCGTGCTGCAGGAGCTGGAAGACCAGGCGGCGCGGCAAGGATACCGGCGGGTGTTCCTGACCACCGGCTTCCGCCAGCCTGAAGCGGTTGGCCTGTACCTCAGCCATGGTTACACCGCGCTGTTCGATCTGGATGCGGATCCCGAAACCATTGCGCACCTGCCGTTCGAAAAGCACCTGCGGGCAGCGACGCCCGTCATCGTGCCTGCGCAGACCCAGCTGCAAGGAGCCCACGCGTGAGCACGCCTTCGACCGCGCTGGATGGCATTGCAACCCGGCCCGCGCCAGCGCCCGCGTTGAAGATCGTGCCGGCCCGGCATCCGCTGCAGGTGTTCGGCACAGTACTGGCACTGGCGCTGATCCTGATCGGGCTGCAGTCCGTACTGGGTAATCCGCGCTGGGGCTGGGGCACCTTCGCTGAGTGGTTCTTCGCACGCCCGGTGCTCGAGGGCCTGGGCCGCACGCTGCTGCTGACCGCGCTCGGTACCGGTCTCGGTTTCGCACTGGGCACCTTGCTTGCGCTGGCCCGCGTCTCTGGTTCGCCGCTGCTGTCGGCGGTGTCGTGGGGCTACGTGTGGTTGTTCCGCTCGATCCCGCTGCTGGTGCTGTTGCTGCTGCTGAACAACCTGGGCTACCTGTACAGCACCATCGAGCTGGGCGTGCCGTTCACCGGCATCAGCCTGTTCTCGTACCCGACCACGCAGCTGATCGGTGTGTTCACCGCCGCGGTGCTGGGCCTGACCCTGAACCAGGCCGCGTTCTCGGCCGAGGTGATCCGCGGTGGCATCCTCTCGGTCGACCACGGCCAGTACGAGGCCGCGGCCGCACTCGGCCTGCCGCGCGGTCGCCAGGTGCGCCGCATCATCCTGCCGCAGGCGATGCGTTCGATCCTGCCGGCCGCGTTCAACGATGTGATTGGCCTGGCCAAGAGCACCTCGGTGGTCTACGTGCTGGCGCTGCCTGAGCTGTTCTACACCGTGCAGGTGATCTACCGCCGCAACCTGGAAGTGGTGCCGCTGCTGATGGTGGCCACGGTCTGGTACCTGGTGATCCTGACCGTGTTGTCGCTGCTGCAGCGGCGCGTGGAACAGCGCTTCGCGCGCGGCCAACTGCAGCGCGAGCGTTCGGTGTCGCGAGTGTCATCGCCCCCGCGTGTGCAGAGCGATGCCGCGCCGCGCGTGGCCAACCGCCCGCGCATCGCCACCCAGGTTGAAGCGGGCGAGGGCGCTGCGGTGTCGCTGCATGGTGTGGGCAAGGTGTTCGGCGAGCAGCCGGTGCTGGAAGACGTGAACCTGGACCTGCGCGCTGGAAGCGTGACGGTTCTGATCGGCCCGTCCGGCGCCGGCAAATCCACGCTGCTGCGGCTGATCAACCACTTGGAGCGTGCCGACAGCGGCTATGTGACCGTGGGCGGCCAGCTGATCGGCTACCGCCGCGAGGGTGACACCTTGTACGAACTGCCCGAGCGTGAGATCCGCCGCCGTCGTGCGGAAGTGGGCATGGTGTTCCAGGGCTTCAACCTGTTCCCGCACCTGACCGCGCTGGAGAACATCATCGAAGCGCCGATCGCAGTACGCGGTGTGCCGCGCGCGCAGGCCGAGCAGCAGGCGCGCACGCTGCTGGAGCGGGTCGGCCTGGCCGACAAGGCCGATGCGTTCCCGCGCCAGCTGTCCGGTGGCCAGCAGCAGCGCATCGCGATCGCCCGCGCGCTGGCGCTGCAGCCGAAGGTGCTGCTGTTCGACGAACCCACGTCGGCGCTGGATCCGGAACTGGTGGCCGAGGTGCTGAGCGTGATCGAAGAACTGGCCCGTTCGGGTACCACGCTGGTGATCGTCACCCATGAGCTGAGCTTCGCCCGCCGCGTGGCCGACCACGTGGTGATGATGGACCAGGGCCGGGTGATCGAGCAGGGCACGCCCGAGGCCCTGTTCGAGCGCCCGCGCCAGCAACGCACCGCCGATTTCCTGGCCAAGACCCTGTAACCCTCAAGGAATGCCATGAGCCCTGCAGCACCCCGTCGCCCCTCACGCAGCACCTTGTTGATCGCAGGCGTGCTGGTCATCGGCATCGCCGGCATCGTCTACTCGCGCGTGCGCCAGGCCCCGGATGCCGGCGCCGTGGCCGCGACCAGCCTGGCCGGCGCGAACACCGCCATCCTGAAGGGCACGCTCGACCCGAAGGCGCAGGCCTTGATTCCGGCTGGCTACCGCTTCGTCACGCCGGGCGCATTCACCGTGGCGACCCACCCGGGGCAGCTGCCGCTGGCCGATTACGGCGCCGACAGCAAGGACGTGGTCGGTATCGAGCCCGACATCGCACGGCTGATCGCCGATGCGTTGGGCCTGAAGCTGGTGATCGTGCCGGTGGCGTGGGCCGACTGGCCGCTGGGGCTGGAATCGGGCAAGTACGATGCGGTGCTGTCGAACGTGACGGTCACCGAGGAGCGAAAGAAGAAGTTCGATTTCTCCAGCTACCGTTACGACCTGCTGGGCATCTACACGCGCACTGATGGGCCGATCCAGAAGATCGAAAAGCCGGCCGACGTTGCCGGGCTGAAGGTGGTGGTCGGTGCCAGCACCAACCAGGACCAGATCCTGCGGCAGTGGGACCAGCAGAACATCGCTGCCGGCTTGAAGCCGGTGGAGTACCAGTACTTCGATGACGCGGTGGTCGGCCGGTTGGCGGTGATCACCGGGCGGGCCGATGTCTCGTTCGAGCCCAATGCCACCGGCGCGTACTCGGCACGCGACGGCAAGGTGCGGCGCGTGGGCCTGTTCCCCGGCGGATGGCCGAACGCTGCGGCGATCTCGGTGACCACCCGCAAGGGCAGCGGCCTGGCTGATGCGGTGACGCAGGCGCTGAACACGCAGATTGCCAGTGGTACCTATGCGCAGGCGCTGAAGCGATGGAACGTGGCCGAGGAAGCCGTGCCGCAGTCGCAGACCAATCCGCCGGGGTTGCCAACGTTGCAATGACACCGGGCGTGGCCCGGGTGACCCCCCGCTTTGTAGAGCCAAGCCTTGCTCGGCTGCTTTACCAGCGCGCCTCCAGCGTTTTGAACGGTTTCGCCAGCCGCACACCCTCGGCATCGAAGTCGGAAACGCTATGCCCATCCACACGCACCGTCTTCGGCATGGTGCGCGCCGGCCACCAGACTTTCACTGCCGTCCCGCTGCGCAACCCCTTGCCCAGCGTGACCGTCAGCGTGCCGTCGCGCTGCCGCGCCTGCATCTGCAACGTGCCATACGCGGTCGGCAGCCGCTCCACCGCCAACCCATCGCCCGCCACCCACGACAGCGGCGTGCCCGGCAGCAATGACAATGCATCATCGTCTTCGCGCATCAGCATGCCGAACAGCGTGCGGCCATACTCGGCACCAATCCAGGTATGCGGCATGTCGCCCAGGTAGCGGGGGAAACGCAGCCGCGAGTGCACGACCTCGGCCAGTACCTGCCACTCAAGCGGGCGCCGATCATGCAGCAGTCCCTGCAGCAGCTCATCGGCAACCTGCGGTTGGCCCAGGTGCACATAGCTCAGCACGTTGCGGATCTCATACGGCGTATAGGCGTACAGCGCTTCGGGCTGGCTGCGCTTGCGCACATCCTCCAGATAACGCGCGAAGGTGGTCCGCAGTGCCTCGGCGGGCAGCACGCTCTGCGCACCGGTGGGGTCCAGTGCGATCGATACGCCGGTTGGATCGCCATCGCCCAGGTCGGCCGAGGAGGGGATGAAGTCGATGCCCTTCCACGCCATCGTCGCCTGGATAGAGGCGTGCAGCGCGCCGTAGAGCAGCTTGTATTGCTCGCGCGCCCAGACAGCAGTCTCGTGGTCGCCCAGTGCCTCGGCCAGCCACGCGCCGTCGTGCCAGCCCTTCAGTCCCCAGTAGTCATCCCAGTAGCTGTGGGTGGGCGAGGGGTAGCCCTCGTGGCTGATCGACGGCGCAATGATGCCCGCGAAGCGTTCCGGTGCCGGCTGGTCGGCCTTGTAGCCGGGCACCAGCGTGCGCTCGCGCAGTTCCTGCAGAAAGCGCAGCGCCGCTTTCACTTTCGGCAGATAGGCGCGCACTGTTTCTGGCCCGCCATCGAGGCGCGCGACATCGGCCACCAGCGTCACGTACTGGCCCTGGCTGTCGTACTCGATGTCCGAACCAAAGCCGGTGTTGACACTGCCATCGTCGTTGAGGATCGGCGAGACCAGGCCGTTGGCATGCACGCCGTGTTCGCTGTACCAGGCCAGGTAGTCGCGCGCGACGCGTGCTTCGCCCATGCGCAGCAGCACCGCCGAGGTGGCCATGCCGTCGCGGATGAAGGAGCGGTTGTAGTTGCGGGGCCCGGGCTGCATGGCCGGGCCGGTCTGGTTGATCAGCATGTAGGCGGCCTGCGCGCGCAGCATGTCGACCAGTGAGGGATCGGGCAGGCGCAGCCCGACCTGGCCCAGCCGTGCCTGCCAGTCCGCAGAGGCCTGCGTGGCCAGGGAATCGAACGCCGTATTGGCATCGCGGGGCAGCGTGGCCAGATCAAGCGCAGGCGCCTCGGGCAGTGCGCCCTTGCTATCGGCGGCGGCAGTACCCAGCGGGAACGCGACCACGATGGCATCGCTGGCGCCCGGTGCCAGTGATACACGGTAGTTGAGCGCGGCGGCGGCAAGACCCTGGTCATCACGCGCCTGTTGCGTGGAGGGCAGCTGGCCGGCAGCCAGGGTCGCGGTGATTTCCGTTGCGCCTTCCCTGCCAAACGGCGCCGCGCCGGACGCAGCCACCGGCGTGAGCGACTGCAGCAGCGTGCGTCCATTGATGCGCACGGCCTGTCCATCGATCGCCACATCGCGGATGGGTGACAGCCCGCCGTTCTGCCACGGTGGATTCATCTGCATCGGGCGCACGACCAGGCTGAGCGTGCCGTCGATCCTGGTGCCGCCGGTGTTGTGCAGGCGATGACGCAGGAAGGTCACCGGCTGGCCATTGCGCTCGATGGCGAACGCTTCACTGCGCAGCTCCAGGCCAGGTTGCGGTGACCAGGTAGCGGAGGGCATCGGCTTCCAGCCGTCCCGCAATGCATGCTGCACGTTCTGCCCGGCCGCACCCGCAGTGCTCCCATCGGCGCTGCGCCAGATCGGCTGCACCAACGGCGCGCCCTTGAAGGCTTCCAGGTTTCCGTACTCGTCGAAGATCGATTTCTGTCGTCCTGCGTGCACGCCGACGGCCGTCCAATAGGTCTGCTGCATCTGCAGTGAGGCTGGGAACAACGGGCGCTCCGCGCCGCTGGCGGCGATCTGATACTGCTTCATCGGTGTCATCACGGCTTTTGGGCCGAGCAGGCGCAGGCGTGCCACCTTTGGTGCAGATCCATCCACGCTCAGGCGGAATGCACGCACGGCCTGTGCGGCATTGGCGGCCAGCCAGCTCTGGCGGTGGCTGGCCGCCTGCGCATCGTGCGCGAGGTCCTGCCACCGGCCCTGTGCATCCTGAACCTGCAATCGGGCAGGGCCGCGGCTGCCATCAGCCCAGTCGACCACCAGACCAGCCGTCGATTGAGCCTGCGGCAGCGTGATCTCTAACGCATGGGATCCATTTGTCCCGGCCGGAATCGGGACGGTGCCGCCGCCTTGCCAGAGCGCTGCTGCCTGCGTTGCATCGATACCGCTGATGCGTGCGCTGAGCGTGCTGTCCAGCGGCTCCATCTCGAAGATCGACACGCCCCAGTCGGAAGTGCGCTGCGGACTGGCCAGCCGCAGATAGCGCGCCTGCCGCGGCGCGAAGTACAGCGTTTCCACATCGCCCAGTGAATCGGCCATCGTGTACGCGGTCTGCCACTGCGTGCCATCCAGTGAGGTCTGTAGCGAATAGCCTTCCGGATTGGAGACATCCCAGGTGAGGCGCGCGCCGGACAGCAGGGTGGGCGCGCCCAGGTCGATCTGGAACCAGTGGCCGGGGCTGAAGGCGCCGCCGGTCACGGTCTTCGGGTCGCCGTCGATCAGGTGGCCGATCGCCATCGCCGGTACCTGTTGCGATGAACTGCTGGCCTGCCATTGGCTGCGCGGGGTGAGGGTCTGTGCCTGTGCGCTGGAGACCAGGGCGGCCAACAGCAGGGCCGCGGCAAGGCGCAACGGGAAAAGCGGGGTGGAGACCTTGGAGCGTTCGGCGCGCAACGTCATTACGGACAGCCTCGCAGGTTCGACCGGAATCGGGCGAGCGCTACGCTAGCAAGGGATGTAATCGGTTACATGACGCACTGCAGCGCCGCTGGACGCTGGCCCCGCCATCACGGGAGGGCTGACGGATGTGGCTCTGGACGTGTAGCGCGGATTGGCTAGGGTCACATCGCAAGTCTTTTAGTTTGGTTGTCATTTGACAACTTACGTGAGCCGTGTGCAGACTATGGAGAACAAGGAATGTCTCGAGCGCGTCATCCAGACAAGGACATCGAAGCGGCGTTGCAGTTCGCGGAGGACCGTGGGTGGAGGCTCCGTATGGCGTGCGGCCATGCGTGGGGCCGGATGTATTGCCCTTACAACGACACCGATTGCCGATGCGGGGAGTTCTGCATCGTGAGCGTCTGGAGCACGCCGCGAAGCGGCAGCCATCATGCAAGGGCCTTGCGGCGTGTGGTCGAGAACTGCAGTCGTGAGCAATGAGATCAGGCTTCGTCAGAAGCGAAGGGGTCAATCATGGAATTCAACTTCACCCTGAAGTACCGCTTGCCGGACACAGGCAATGAAATCGGCGTCCTCGAGCAGCGCCTGGCCGAAGGCGGCTGTGACGACGCGCTTGTGGGCCTTGGGCTGCCGGGACGGCTGGCCCTGGCGTTCTGCCGCGAAGCAGACAGCGCAGGGGCTGCCCTGCGTTCGGCGCTGGACGATGTGCAGCGGGCCGTGCCCGGTGCCGAACTGGTTGAAGTGAGCCCCGATCTGGTGGGGCTCACTGACGTCGCAGACCTGCTCGGAATGTCGCGCCAGAACATGCGGAAGCTCATGCTGGCCAACCCGCAGTCGTTTCCGTCCCCCGTGCATGACGGCTCGACCTCGATCTGGCATCTGGTCGACATTCTCGGTTGGCTGCGAGCGCGCGGCAGCGGGAAAGTCACGACGGAAATGACCGAGCTCGCCGCCGCTGCGCTGCAGATCAATCTGGCCCGGGAAGGGCGCAGGCTTCACCCGAAGACGTAGCAGCGGCCAGAATCGGAGCCCATCGCATTACAGCTCCACCGTCTCCCACCATCGCGTACCCGCCTGCGGCGCCTGCATGTCCAGTGCTTCGCCCATCATCGGCGTGGCCACCGGCACATTCTTTGCGGCCGCCAATGCCGTGATGCGTTCGAACGGCTGCTGCCATGCGTGCAGGGCCAGATCGAAGGTGCCATTGTGGATCGGCAGCAGCCACTTGCCGCGCAGGTCCAGGTGCGCCTGCAGCGTCTGTTCCGGCTGCATGTGCACGAACGCCCAGCGCGGATCGTAGGCACCGGTCTCGATCATGGTCAGGTCGAACGGACCGTATTTTTCGCCGATGGCCTTGAAGCCATCGAAGTAGCCGGTGTCACCGCTGAAGAAAATGCGGAAATCATCGTCCTGGATCACCCATGACGCCCACAGGCTGCGATCACTGTCGCCCAGTCCGCGGCCGGAGAAATGCTGGCCGGGGGTGGCGGTCAGGCGCAGGCCATTGGCCTCGGTCGATTGCCACCAGTCCAGCTGTTCGACCTTGCTGGCGTCCACGCCCCAGGCGATCAGCTGGTCGCCGACGCCGAGCGGTGCAATGAAGCGCGCGGTCTTGCCGGCCAGCTGCATCACCGCTGCGTGGTCGAGGTGGTCGTAGTGGTTGTGCGAGAGGATCACGCCGGCGATCGGCGGCAGATCGTCGATGCTGATCGGCGGCGCATGGAAGCGGGCCGGGCCCATCCACTGCACCGGCGAGGCGCGCTCGGAGAACACCGGGTCGGTCAGCCAGTACTGGCCGCGCAGCTTCAGCAGGATCGTAGAGTGCCCCAGCCGGAACAGGCTGCGGTCCGGCGCGGCGTCCAGTGTGGCGCGGTCCAGCGGCTGCACTGGAATCGGGTGCGCGGGCACGGTGCCCTTGGGTTTGTTGAAGAGGAACGTCCACCAGATCTCCAGGCCGTCGCGCAGGCCCATCGCTGGACGGGGCAGGGCATTGCGGAACTTGCCATCACGGTACTGCGGCGACTCGGGGAAGTCGGGGAGGGACCAGGACTTGCAGAAGGTGTAGGCGGTCACGGCGAGGATTCCAAGCAGGAGGACAAGGAGCAGGCGCTTCATGGGTGACGTCCGCTGAGTACACTGCACAGTGTAGTTTCGGGTTTTCCAAAAGTACACTGCCGAGTGTAAAATGGAAGCATCCGTTCAGTTATCCGGTTCCCGCCATGCCCCGTGCCCCGCAACGCCTGACCGACCGCAAACGCGAAGCCATCGTGCGCGCGGCGGTGGAGGAGTTCCGTGCCGCGGGCTACGAGGCGACCAGCATGGACCGCATTGCCGAGGCGGCCGGGGTCTCCAAGCGCACCGTCTACAACCACTTCCCGAGCAAGGAAGCGCTGTTCTCGATGATCCTGGAGGAGCTGTGGGAGCGCAGCGTGGCCAGCGACGCATTGCCGTACCGCGCCGACCAGCCGCTGCAGACGCAGCTGCTGCAGTTGCTGGGCCAGAAGCTGGAACTGCTCAGCGATGCCAACTTCATCGACCTGGCGCGGGTGGCGATGGCCGAGATCATCCACTCACCGGAGCGTGCGCAGGCCATCGTCTGCCGCATGGGCGAGAAGGAAAGTGGCGAAAGTGCGTGGATCCGCGCGGCCATCGCTGATGGCCGGTTGCGTGAGGTTGATCCGGAGTTCGCTGGCCACCAGCTGCACGGGCTGGTGAAGAGCTTTGCGTTCTGGCCCCAGGTGACGATGGGGCAGGCGCCGTTGAACGCAGAGGAGCGTGCACGCGTGGCCGAATCGGCGGTGGCGATGTTCCTCGGTTTCTACGCGGTCTAGCTGGCGGCGAAGCGGCGGAACTCGTCGGCCGGCAGCGCCGCCGAGTACAGATAGCCTTGGCCGACATCCACGCCCAGGGCCCGCAGCTTCTGCTCCTGCGCCAGGGTTTCGGTACCTTCGGCCACCACGATCGCGCCGCAGCGGTGCGCAACCTCGACGATGAAGCGCACGATCGACTGCGACTTGGCGTCGGACAGTGTGGCGATCAGCGCCTGTTCGATCTTGACCTCGGCGATGGCCAGCTGCGAGAGCAGGATCAGGGTTGAATAGCCAGCGCCGAAATCATCCAGCGACAGGGTGACCTCTGCCGCCAGCAGCTGTGCGATGTTGGCATCGACCGCGTCGCGCTCGACGATCTCGGTCCATTCGACAATCTCAAGGCGCAGCATCGCACCGGGCACATCATGCAGCTGCAGCAGTTCCTGCAGGCGCAGGCCGAAGTCGGGCAGGCGCAGTGACTCGGCCGAAACGTTCACTGCGATCTTCAGCTGCCAGCCATCGCGTCGGCACTGCTGCAGGAAGTGGATGGCCGATTGCAGCGTGGCCCATTCCAGTTCAGCCAATCGCCCCTGCCGGCGCAGCAGGGAGATCACCCGCATCGGCGCGATCAGCCGGCCCTCGCCGTCGCGCATGCGCAGCAGTGCTTCGGCGCCGACCAGTTGGCGATCCTGCAGGCGATGCTTGGGCTGGTAGCACAGCGGTGCGTCGCCCTGCTGCAGCCAACGTTCGAGAGCGACTTCGATCAGGGCGTCGATTTCGCTGTCGCGCTGGATCGGGTCGTCGAAGAACACGACGCCGGATTCGATCGCACTCAGTGCCACGGTGATCGCACGGAACGGAAGATGTCCCTCGTCGGCATCTACGGGGGGCTTCAATTCGACTACTGCACAGCGGAACAGCGGCCGGAAACCGGGCCAATCGCGGCCGACCTGCTCGGCCAGGTTGCTGGCCAGCTCGGTGATCTGCGGTTGCGTGCGCAGTTCGGACAAGGCCAGGTCGCGCACCAGGATCGCCAGCGCGGCATCGCCGAACTGGTAGATCTCCAGTTGCGCGGCCGGCAGCGAGGGCAGCAGCCGATGTACTTCTTCGGTGCTGTCGCGCTGCCAGATACCGTTGTCCTGCAGCGGACCATAGCGCAGGCGCAGATCGCGCAGGTTGCCCATCTCGGCCACGATCAGGCAGGCCTTGCCGATGCCGTCGTTGTCGCGCCAGAAGTGCTGCAGGCGTTCGCCGAGCGCGCGCATGTTGGGCAGGCCACTGATCGGATCGATGCGCAGCCAGGCCTGTTCGCGTTGGCGCTGCACGTCGATCTGCGCATCGTTGTAGACCAGTGCGAACACCGCGCCCAGCATCAGCAGTGACAGCGGCAGCGCCAGCAGGCGCTGGATCGCCAGCTCTTCCACCGGCAGCAGCTCGGCGCCGATGATCGCCACGCCCAGGGCCAAGCCGAACGCGGTGACGGCGATGCGTACGCCCCAGGCCTGCAGGATCATGCGCAGCGAGAGTTCATTGAGCATGCGCGGGTGCAGGCGCCTGCGCAGCCAGACGCCTGCCAACATCTGCAGTGCGGCCTCAAGGCCAGCAGGCAGGAAGTACAGCGTGCCTGCGAACTGGTAGCGGGCCAGCAGGCTGGCGCCGAGGCAGGCCAGGCCGCCGCGCCAGCCGCCGAGCATGCCACTGACCAGCAGGATGTCGAAGCCCAGATGGAGCTTGACCACCCCTTGCGTATAGCGGGCCACGAACCACGAGTTGAACAGGTAGATCAGGCCCAGCGCTACGCCTACGTACAGGCGGCGGCCTTCGATGGCGTGGCCGGCGCGACGGGTGGCGATCAGCAGCACGCCGACCATGCCGATGACCGCCGTGGCCTGCAGCAGGTACAGCGGCAGGCTGGGCAGGGCGCTGTCCAGGACCTGGGCCGAGACCCGTGAAAGCGCATCCATAGCAGGTTCCCGCCTGTGACCGACGGCCAGTGACGAGCAGCGTAGTCGCAGCAGCGCGCAGGTTCAATTGCGCTGGCTGCGTTCGGGCAGGAGGTGTTCTGCCATGAAATCCACGAACGCGCGTACACGCGGCTGCTGATGGCGATGGCTTGGCCAGAGGGCCCAGAAGGTGCTTCGCTCAGTGCTCCATGGGTCCAGAACGCTGACGAGCGAACCGCGGTCCAGCGCATCACGCGTGGCGAAGTCGGGCAGGCACGCAATGCCATGGCCATCGATGGCCATGTGCAGGATCGTCTCAAGATGATTGGCGGTCATTGCGGCAGTCAGCCGGGTTTCAGCGCCTCCCTCACGTGCGGGCAGTGGCCAGCGTTCGATCAGGCCGGTGCCGGGAAAGCGATGGAGAAGGCATGCGTGGCCGCTCAGCTCGTCCGGGTGCTGCGGCGTGCCGCGCTGGGCGAAGTACGCAGGGGCGCCCACGCACAGCAGGCGGGTACTGCCGAGGTTGCGGCCGTGCAGCCGGGAGTCGGCGGGGCCGCCTGTGCGGACGACGGCATCGAAGCCTTCCTCGATGACATCGACCAGGCGGTCGCTGAAGTGCAGGTCGAGTTCGATGGCGGGGAAGCGCTGCGCAAACGCCGAAAGCACCGGCAGCATCAGACCGCTGGCGAGTGGAAGACTGACCTTCAGGCGACCGCTGGGCGCGGCCTGGGCATCGGTCAGTTCGCGTTCTGCCGCAGCGACCTCGATCATGATGCGGCGGCAGCGTTCAAGGAACTGCTCGCCTTCGGCAGTCAGGCTGACGCTGCGGGTATTGCGATTCAGCAGGCGGGCGCCCAGGCGCTCTTCCAGCCGGGCGATGGTCTTGCTTGCGGCCGAAGGGGTGATGCCACGCTGTCGTGCTGCGGCCGCGAAGCTGCGTGCCTCGGCGACCAGAACGAAGAGGCTGAGACCGGCAAAGCTGTCCATGACGTGGCCATTGATGACGTTTGTGTCATTAAAGCATGGAGCGAATGACGGATTCTTACGCAATAGCGTCGTCGATAGCATCAATGCGGTGGCGCTTGGCCACGCTCGAGTTTCATCGACATGTCTGTTGCCTCTGCTGAGACGGCCGGATCATCACGCTTTGGCGTGGTGCTGGCAGGCTGTCTGACGGCGCTCACCATTCCCTTGAGCATTGCCAGCCCTGCCGTGGGCATTCCTGCCATCCGGGACGCGCTGGGCGGTTCCCCTGCGGCGTTGTCCTGGATCATCAACGCCTATCTGTTGACCTACGGCTGCACCACGCTGGTGGCCGGTGGACTGGCCGATCTGCATGGCAGGCGCCGGATCTGGATTCTGGGCGGCGCGTTGTTTGCACTCGTCACCGGCCTGATTCCCTTGATGCCCGATGTGGCGTGGATCAATGTCCTGAGACTGCTTCAGGGGATGGCGGCGTCGGCAGCGTTTGCCGGCGCGATGGCGTCGCTGGCGCAGGTGTTCGACGGCCAGGCGCGGGCAAGGGTGTTCAGCCTGATCGGCACCACTTTTGGTGCAGGGGCCGCAGGCGGTCCGCTGCTGGCGGGCGGGTTGATCGATGCGCTGGGCTGGGAATGGGTGTTCTTCCTGCCTGCGTTGCTGGCGGCCCTGACCGTACCGCTGGTCGCCCTGTCATCCGCCGAATCGAGAAACGCCGGTTCGCCACGCCTGGATTGGCTGGGGGCCATCACCTTCATGCTGGCGCTGGGCTCACTCACCTACGCCATGATCGTGGTGCCGGAACGTGGCCTGCTGCATCCGCAGACGCTGGTACTGCTGGCGCTCTCGGTGGTGCTGCTGGGCGTGTTCATTGCCGTTGAGCGCTCCCATCGAACACCGCTGCTGGATCTCGGGCTGTTCCGCAACCGGCGTTTTGTTGGCGTGCAGATTCTGGCCGCTGCCCCTGCGTTCTCCTACGTCGTCCTTCTGGTCGTGCTGCCGGCTGGCTTCATCGGTGTTGAAGGACTGCGACCCACCGAGGCTGGACTGGCGATGGCAGCGCTGTCTGCACCCTTGCTGGTTGTTCCCCTGGTTGCCGGCTACCTGCTGCGCTGGATTCCGGCGCGGACGCTGTGCTGTGCGGGCCTGCTGATCGGTGCGCTTGGGCTGGCATGGCTGGCGCAGGTGTTCCAGTTCCCGTCGGTGCGCTGGATGCCGATGCTGGTCATCGGAATCGGCATCGGCCTTCCCTGGGGGATCATGGATGGCCTGGCGGTCAGCGTGGTCGGCAAGGAGCAGGCCGGCATGGCC
Organism: Stenotrophomonas sp. YJH_SMC_25; assembly: GCF_059369595.1. Lineage (NCBI taxonomy): Bacteria > Pseudomonadati > Pseudomonadota > Gammaproteobacteria > Lysobacterales > Lysobacteraceae > Stenotrophomonas > Stenotrophomonas sp. YJH_SMC_25. The sequence goes on from NZ_JCAFSV010000010.1 coordinate 48,151, forward strand.
GCTGGCATCTTCAATGCGATGCGACTGGCAGGCGATTCCATTGCCCTCGCGCTTGTCGGCATCATGCTCTCGGCCCGGATTGGCGGGGACATGATGCTGGAGGCCGGCGTCGTGGCCCGTGCCGCCATGCACAGGCTGTCCATGGGCGACCTTGGCGGAGCGGTGGAGGCATTGCCCGGCGTTTCGAGAACGGCGCTTGCCCAGGCATACGTGGAGGCCGTCCGTGGCCAGCTGTTTGCCCTGGCGATGGCGACCGTGCTGGCCGCCATCGTGCTTGGGTACCTGTTGCGCGAAGAGGTCGAGCCTGGCCTGAGCAGGGGTAGTCAGTAGCGCGGGTCGGCAATGGCCGGCAGCACCAGTTCGCGCACGAAGCCGGACGGTGACAACTGCAGCAGCGCACGCACCATCGCAACGACGTCGTGCACCGGCACCAGCTCACCGTCGCCACGTGCTGCGGCCTCTGCCACCGGCACCGACAGTGCATCGTCGGCGTTGAGGTAGCCCAGCTGCAGGCTGGTCACCGCCAGGCGCCGATCGCGGAAGCCCTCGCGCAGTGCATCGGCGATGCCGTTGAGTGCGAACTTGGATGCACCGAACGCCACTTCCGGGCGGCCGCTGCGCGGCAGTGCCGAGGTCGAGCCGGTCAGCACCAGCTGCGGGCGTGGCGCGCCCAGCACCCGCGGCAGCAGGCGCTGCAGCAGCACCAGGGTCGCGGTGATGTTGACGTCGACCAGCTGGGTGAGCGCGGCATCGCTCTCGTCGAGGAAGGCGTACTCGTCGCTGAAGGCGGTCTCTTCCCAGATGCCCAGGTTGTGGATCAGCACATCCAGATCGGCCGGTGCCTGCGCTGCGATGTGATTGGCAGCCAGGGTGGGTTGGGACAGATCGGCCTCGATCCACTGCAGGGTGACACCCTCGGGGCATTCAAGGTCGCGCGGACGGCTGCGCGAAACGCCGATGACGGTGTCGCCCGCACTGCACAGGCCTTCCACGAACGCCCGACCCAGGCCCCTGCTGGCGCCGATGACCATCAATTTCATGTTGCTTCCTTGTTGTACTGCGGCGGCCTCAGTCGGCAGCCAGAATGGTGTCCCAGTCGGCGAACGCGCGCAGGCCGCTGCGCTCGGCGGTAATGATCGAGGCAGTGTTGTCGAGCTGGCAACGGTACTGAGGCTGCAGCCCGGCCGCCTGCGCGGACACGGCCATGGCGTGTACCAGCTGGCGTGCGTGCCCGCGACCGCGGGCCTCGGGCAGGGTCAGCACGCCCATGTCGGCCAGGGCTGGATCCACGCTCCACGGGTACATGCTTCCCGCGGCAACCAGCCGCTCGCCATCGAAGGCGCCGAACACCTGCCAGTGGTCCAGCTCGACCCAGGCGGCATCGAGATCCTCTTCGCTGGCGTTGGCCTGGAACACCTCGAACGCGGCTGCGTCGGCCGGGTCGAGACGGCGGATATGTGGTGGTGCAGGGCGCGCGGCCAGGGCCGCAAGTTCTGCGGCAGGGAAGTAGAAGACACGATCCGCACCATGCGTGCGCTGGCCGAGCTGCTGCAGGCGCTGTTGCAGCTGTGCCAGCGTCCAGTGCGGTTGCGCATGCAGGTGCAGGCGAGCCGCCAGGGCAGGGCGCAACAGTGCGCGAGCGGGGCCCACGACCGGCTGCAGCAGCATGCCGTCCTCGCCCTCATCGAAATCATCGCTGCATGCCAACTGCAGCTGTGGATCGTCCCGCAGCGTGCGCTGCCCGGAGAACACGCCGCGCCAGGTCGCATCGATCAACGGGGCAAACACATCATCCATGACCGGTGTCTCGCTCAGTGCCGGGGCAGGTCCACCTGCAGGCCGGCGGCCTTCCATTCGGGGTAACCGGCGGCGAGCCGCTGCGCGGTCAGTCCGGCCTCGCGCAGCATCGCCACCGCATCATTGGACAGCACGCAGTAGGGACCGCGGCAGTACGCGACAATGTGGACGGCACGCGGCAGTTCGTCCATCCGTGCACGCAGTTCTGTAACGGGAATGTTCAGCGCGCCTGGCAGGTGGCCCAGATCGAATTCCTCGCGCGGCCGCACATCCAGCAGCACCACGCTGCTGCGTTGTTCCAGCAGCTGCTCCACGGTCAGTCCTTCCAGCGCATCGCGGCGCTGCAGGCTGTCGTGGATCACGCCGTGCATTTCGCTGCGCTGGTGGTCGGCATAGTCGCGCAGTGCGGCCAGCAGGTTGCCCAGCGGGCCATCACCGCTGCGGTAGAGGATGCGCTTGCCGTCACGGCGGGTCTGTACCAGGCCGGCACGGCGCAGCTGCTGCAGGTGCTGGGAGGTATTGGCCACCGACAGGCCGGTCAGTTCAGCCAGGCGTTCCACGGCGCGCTCGCCCTGGGCGATGTGCTCCAGCAGGGCCAGGCGATGGGCATGGCCGAGCGTGCGGGCGATCTCGGCCAAGGCCTCAAGCGGCGAGGGTGGTGGCTCTGTTGCAGCGTTCATGCGGGGCACGCTAGCATCGCTCTATCATTCAAGCAAATAATTGAAGGTGTGCGATATGCCTGGCCAGGCGACATTTGTGATGGATGCGGTGGTAGTCGGCGTGGGAGCAACCGCAGTAATGGACCTGTGGGCGGTGGTGCAGCGGCGGCTGTTCGGCATTCCCTCGCTGGATTTCGCGATGGTGGGCCGTTGGCTGGGGCACCTGCCGCGCGGGCGCTTCCGCCACAACGGCATCGGCCGCGCGGCAGCGGTCGGTGGCGAGCGCGCGCTGGGCTGGACCGCGCATTACGTGATCGGGGTGGTTTTCGCCGCGTTGTTGCTGGCCGTGGCAGGAAGCGATTGGGCGCAGGCACCCACCCTGTGGCCGGCACTGGCCTTCGGCATCCTCAGCGTTGCCGCGCCGTTCTTCATCCTGCAGCCGGGCATGGGTGCCGGCATTGCCGCTTCGAAGACCCCGGCGCCGGGCAAGGCACGCCTGCGCAGCCTGGTGGCGCACAGCGTGTTTGGCGTGGGCATGTACCTTTCCGCGCTGCTGTTGGCCGCGGTTCGTGCAGGGTGAGCGAAAATCGGTGGGGTCACCGGCAACAGGAACACCCCGGCATGGAAGCACCTGATCCCTTCGCTGATGGCATGCCGCTACCGTGGGCATGGCAGGAAACGTTGGCCGATGCGCGCATCGAGCGGCAGTCGATCGGCGTGTCGCGCGCGGATGTAGCCCGTGTGCAACGGCCGGGGCAGGCCGATGCCTTCGTGAAGTCGGAAGTGATCGACGCCTTCAGTGAGCTCGGTGATGAGATCGCGCGCCTGCGCTGGCTGCAGGAACAGGGACAACCGGTACCAACGGTAATTGCCACCGCCGAAGAAGCGGGCCGGCGCTGGTTGCTGATGAGCGCGCTGCCCGGCCGCGACCTGGCTTCGTCGCCGGAACTCGCGCCGCAGCAGCTGGTGGAACTGCTGGCCGACGCGCTGCGCGGGCTGCATGCGTTGCCGCTGGCAGCCTGTCCGTTTGACCAGCGACTGCACTTGCGACTGCAAGCCGCGCAGGCACGGGTCGAGGCGGGGTTGGTGGATGCAGATGACTTCGATGACGAACGCCTGGGCCAGAGTCCGCAGCAGGTCTTCGCTGAACTGTGCAGCACCCGGCCCGATCATGAAGACCTGGTGGTCAGCCATGGCGATGCCTGCCTGCCGAACCTGATGGTGGTCGAGGGGCGTTTCAGCGGTTTCATCGACTGTGGGCGACTGGGTGTTGCCGACCGCTACCAGGACCTGGCGCTGGCCGCGCGCAGCCTGGTCCACAACTTCGGCGACACGCGTTGGGTGGCGCCGTTGTTCCAGCGCTACGGCATGGTTGCCGACGAACGACGGCTGGCGTTCTACCGGTTGCTTGACGAATTCTTCTGAGCCCGCGCCTGGCTGGCGATGGCCGCGCAGATCAGGCCACCCACCACGCTCAGATGTTCCAGCGCGAAGAACAGGGCCAGCTGCTGTTCCGCGCCGTGCTTGGTCCAGAAGGTATGCACGACGACGATGGTCAGCAGCATGAACACTGCCAGCGCGCCGCTGCCCAGCCAGAGCAGGCGATCAAGCAGCAGGCACAGTGCGCCGCCCAGCAGCACCACGGCGCTGGCGAGGTTGAACAGCACAGGCGGTTGCAGCCCGGCCGCCTGCATTTCGGCCACGCTGTTATCCCACGCCAGCAGCTTGGCCAGACCCGAGGACAGGAACACCACGGCCAGCAGCAGTCGGGCGAGGAACCACAGCACGCGGCTGTCGAGCAGGGTGGCGATCATCCGTGGCATGCAGGAACTCCGGGAGAGGATGGGGCAGGGCGCGCAGCATCGGGCCTCAACCGCAGTTGAGGTCAAGGTTGGCTGAACGAAGCCCGGCGATGATCTGGGACCTATCTTTTAAATGGACGAACGTTCGTTCACTATCTGCACCATGAGCCGAACCGACCGCAACGAGCAACGCATCGCGCAGATCCTGCAGGCCGCCCTGCAGTGCTTCCTCGTCAGGGGATTCCACCAGACCAGCATGCGTGACATCGCGCAGGCGGCCGGCGTCAGCCTGGGCAATCTCTACAACCACTTCCCGGGCAAGGAAGCGATCATCCTTGCCGTGGCGGTGGCAGAGAGCGAAGAACTGGCACCTTTGCTGCAGCGACTGGCCGCGTCCGATGGCGAGCGTGCACAGGTACTGGTTTTCCTTCAGGACTTCCACGCACTGTGCCGCCAGCCGGAATGGGCGACGCTTGCCGTCGAAGTGCTGGCCGAGAGCGCACGCAATCCGGCCGTGGCCGAGGCCTTCGCGGCCAATCGCAGGCAATTGCAGGCGACGCTGGCCGAAGCCCTGCAGCAGTTGGCTCAGCGCGAGCGGCGGCGTCCCGTGCTGGCAGCGGCACTGCAGGCGCAGGTGCTGCTGGATGCCATCGAAAGCGATGCACTGCGTCGGGGGCTGGGCGAAGCCGATGGCACCGATGGGGCATCGCTGGATCTTGGCCTGCTCGCGCTGCTGCTCGGGGCACGCGCATGAGCGCCGTTGACCGGCGCTTGCACGGCCTTGATCTGGCCCGCTACCTCGCCTTGGCCGGCATGGTGCTGGTCAACTTCCGCCTGGCGATGGCCGTGCCGGCAGAGGGTGAGGGTTGGTTGGCAGGATTCTTCCATCTGCTGGAAGGCAAGGCGTCGGCGACCTTCGTCACCCTGGCCGGTCTTGGCCTGGTGCTGGCTACGCAGCGGCAGCAATGGTGGCCGGCCAGTGTGCAGACCTGGCGGCGCGCGCTGTTCCTGCTGGTGCTGGGCCTGCTCAATCTGACCGTGTTCCCCGCCGACATCCTGCATTACTACGCGGTGTACTTCGCGCTGGCCGTGGTGTGGCTGCGTGCCTCGCCGCGCGTGCTGCTGGCCAGCATCGTGGGCCTGGCGGCCTGTTCGTTCTGGGCGTTGCTGCATTGGGATTACAGCCAGGGATGGAACTGGCAGACGCTGGAATATGCCGGCCTGTGGCAATGGCCGGGCGCGGCCCGCAACCTGCTGTTCAATGGCTTCCACCCGTTGATGCCGTGGCTGTGCTTCTTCCTGCTGGGGATGCTGCTGGCACGGCTTCAGTTGTCGCAGCCGCGGGTGCAGCATGCATTGCTGGTGCTGGGGCTGCTGTTGATCGGGGCTGGACATGGCGTGCAGCAGCTCGCGCAGGGAACGTCCTGGCAGGTGTGGCTGGGAACGCAGCCGATGCCGCCGGGACCGGCTTATATGCTTACGGGCGCGGGTGCGGCCTGCAGTGTCATCGCCGCCTGCCTGTGGCTGGCGCGTGTGCGACCGGGTGACTGGTTGGAGCCGTTCACCGCGGCCGGACGCATGACCCTGACCCTGTATGTGGGCCACATCCTGCTGGGCATGGGCACGCTGGAAAGCCTGGGCCTGCTCGATGGCAGCGCGTCGCTCGCATCGGTGCTGCTGTGGGCGCTGCTGTTCCTGATGCTGGCGACGGGCGCGGCCTGGCTATGGTCGTGGCAGTTCGCACGCGGCCCGCTGGAGACGGTGATGCGGCGCATCGCAGGCTAGTTCCCTGGTCGTGCTCAAGTGATGTTGTGACGGACATGTCTGTGCCGCGGCGAACGCATCTGCGATAGTGGTGGCAGGTAACACTTTCCGCTTGCATCCATGTCATTCGCTTCGGCGCAGCATCTCGGCGAAGTCCTGCAACAATCCTATGGCATCACCCCCACCGCCGTGGTGCCACGCCCGGTGGGCGCCGACGCCAATGCCAGCGTGTATCGCGTCGATGCGCGGCACGGGCAGTGGTGGTTGAAATGCCGTACCTACCAGGTCGCCCCAGCGGTGTGGGACAGCCTGCATTGGATGCGCGGCACGCTGGGTATCGATGAGATCGTCGCGCCGTGGCCGGCGTTGACCGGTGGTGCGTCTGTGCAGCGCTGGGGATTGCAGTTCACCCTGTTCCCGTATGTGGAAGGCCAGTCCGGATTCGAGGCGGCGTTGAGCCGCACGCAGTGGAAACGGCTGGGGGAGGTGCTGCGGCGCCTGCATGGCGCGCAGTTGCCAGCGGAACTGCAGCAGGCACTGCCGATCGTACGGCTGGAAACCGCGGCGCTGGAGACCGTCGGGCAATGGTTGGCCGGCGAGGGCCTGGCGGCCGCGAAGGACGGGCTGGGTCGCGCATTCGTTTCGGTATGGGATCAGCAGCATGCGCGCATCGCGGCGCTGCATGCGCAGGCACGGGAGCTGCTCGCGGCGTTGCAGGACGCGCCGGTAGACCTGCATCTGTGCCACACCGATCTGCATGCCGGCAACCTGCTGATGGGCAATGACGGGGGCCTGCACCTGATCGATTGGGATGGTCTGTCGCTGGCCCCACGCGAGCGTGACCTGATGTTCATCGGTGCCGCTGTTGGCGGGCGCTGGGGTCGCGAGAATCCACTGGGGTTCGAGGAGGGCTACGGCAGCGACCGCGGTGACCCACGCTGGATCGCCTGGTACCGGCACTGGCGCATTCTGCAGGACCTGATCGAGTTCCAGCAGGTGCTGCTGGGCAGTGACGGAGAGGACCGATCGCCGCAGCTGCGCCGGCAGTCGCTGCACTACCTGGGGGAGCAGTTCGCACCGGGCAATGTGTTCGATGCGGCGGAGCGGGTATATCGCGCGCTGGATCAGGTTCCAGGCCGTTGCCAGGATCTCCCCGGGTAGAGTCGACTGTTAGTCGACTATCGCGCGCAGCGCGGTTTCTGCCCGCTCCGAACGAAAAGCAGTCGACTAACAGTCGACTCTACCCATGGCCTGTCCATGCACGACCCATGGCTTGCCCGTGCAGGCCCCATGGCTTGTCCATGCAGATGGTTTTCATTCGGCGGGCTTGGCTGCTGCCGAGGCCGCCGCGCTTGCGGCGCGGCGCGACAACACGGCTTCGCGGTGGGCGATGTAGGCGTTGGCGGCGAGGATGATGCCGGCACCGATGAGCGTCCAGCGATCCACGCTTTCGTTGAACAGCAGCCAGCCGAGCAGCGTTACCAGCGGCAGCTGCAGGAAGCTGATCGGGGTCAGCGCCGAGACTTCACCGAGGCGCAACGCCCGCGTCCACAGCAGCTGGCCGACGGTGCCCAGCACGCCGGTGGCCAGCAGCCACAGCCACGCCATGCCGGAGGGCCAGACCCAGACGAACAGTGCCGGGACCAGCGACAGCGGCACCCAGAACACGTAGGTGTAGAGCACCACGGTATCAGCGCTGTCGACACGGGTCAGCTGCTTGATCTGGATCGCTACCAATGAGCTGAGCACGGCGGCTGCCACCGCTACCAGGCTGCCGGCGGTGAAGCCGGCGGTACCGGGGCGCACGATCACCAGCACACCGATGAATCCAACCACCACCGCGGCCCAGCGGCGTATACGCACGGTCTCGCCCAGCCACAGCACGGCGGCGATGGTGACGAACAACGGCGTGGAGTACGAGAGGGAAACCGCCTGCGCCAGGGGCAGATGGCCCAGTGCCCAGAACGCGCACAGCATCGAACCCAGGCCAATCGCACTGCGCACGAAGTAACGCGGCAGCTGCTGCGTTTTCAGTGGTGCATGGCCGGGGCGCAGCAGCATCGGCAGCAGCGCGAGCAGGCCAAAGGCATTGCGAAAGAACGCCACTTCCTGGGTTGGTACGTACCGGGTGGCGTAGCGGATGGCGACGGCCATCAGGCCGAATGCCATCGTGCTGCCGAGCATCAGCAGCGCCGCCCGCATCGGGGTGGCGCTGGGGGGGAGGGCGGGGGTGTTCACCACTGTGCGCCGAGCAGGCGGGGCTCCGGTTCGATCGGCACGCCGAACTTCTCCAGCACCGAAGCGGAGATGCGTCGCGCCAGCGCCAGCAGTTCAGCACCGCTGGCATTGCCATGGTTGACCAGTACCAGCGCGTGGCTGGGGGCCACGCCGGCATCGCCTTCGCGGAAGCCCTTCCAGCCGCAGGACTCGATCATCCATGCCGCCGAGACCTTGCGCTTGTCGTCCTGCTCGGCCGGGAACACGGGCAGGTCGGGGAAGTGCTGCAGCAGCACATCGACCTGTTCCAGCGGCAGCACCGGGTTCTTGAAGAAACTGCCGGCGTTGCCCAGCACATCCGGGTCGGGCAGCTTGCGGCGGCGGATCGCGATCACCGCGTTGGCCACGTCCACCGCGCTCGGCAGCTCCACGCCCTGTGCCTGCAGTTCCTCGCGAATGCCGGCATAGTCCATGCGCAGGTCATGCAGCAGCGGCAGCTTCAGTTCGATGGCGGTGATCAGGTAGCGGTCCATCTGCTGCTTGAACACGCTGTCGCGGTAGGTGAAGCGACACTGCTCGTTGTCCAGCCGTACCCAGCTTTGTTCCTGGCAGTCCCAGGCCTCGACCGCCTGGATGAACTCGCCGACCTGCGCACCGTAGGCGCCGATGTTCTGGATCGGCGCGGCACCGGCGGTGCCGGGAATCAGGGCCAGGTTCTCCAGCCCGGACAAGCCTTCCTGCAGCGACCACATCACCAGGCCATGCCAGGGCACGCCGGCCCCGGCGCGGATCACCGCATGGTCGGCGCGGTGTTCCAGGAAACTGATGTCACGGTTGCCGAACACCAGCACGGTGCCCGGCAGGTCTTCGGCGATCAGTACGTTGCTGCCGGCACCCAGTACCAACAGGGGACCGCTGGCCACTTCGGGCAATGCCAGCACTTCCGGCAGCAGTGCGGCATCGTGCAGTTCCAGCAGCTGCGCGGCGCTGGCCTGCACGTGGAAGGTGTTCAGCGCCTGCAGCGGCGCATTGCGGGTGAGCGTCCAGCGCAGCGGGGCGTTGCCGTCGACGGTATCCATGGGCGCGCTCACAGTGGGGCCACCGCGCCGCGGCTCGGCGCTTCGCGGCGGCGACGGATCGCCTCCACGCATTCAGAGACCAACGCCGGGCCACGGAAGATCAAGCCGCTGTAGCACTGCACCAGCGCCGCGCCTGCGGCCATCTTGGCCACCGCATCGGCACCGGACAGGATGCCTCCGACACCCACCAGCGGTACCGATTCGGGCAGGCGCGAGCGCAGGCGGCGCAGCACCAGGGTGGACTGCTCCAGCACCGGCGCACCGGACAGGCCGCCGGCCTCGTTGGCCAGCGGGTCGCCGGCCACCTTGCTGTGGTCGATGGTGGTGTTCGTGGCGATCACGCCGTCCACCTGCAGTTCGCCCAGCACGCGCGCGGCGGCATCGATGTCGCGGTCACTCAGGTCCGGTGCAACCTTGACCAGCATCGGCACGCGGCGGCCGTGGCGCGCCGCGAGATCTTCCTGGCGGTCGCGCAACTGGCTGACCAGCTGGCGCAGCGCGGTCTCTTCCTGCAATTCACGCAGGCCGGCGGTGTTGGGCGAGGAGATGTTGACGGTGATGTAGTCCGCCAGCGGATACACCTTGTCCAGGCAGGCGATGTAATCGTCCACCGCCTGTTCGTTCGGGGTGTCCTTGTTCTTGCCGATGTTGATGCCGAGCAGGCCGCGGCGGTTGCGCGCGCGCTCGACATTGCGCACCAGCGCGTCCACGCCCGCATTGTTGAAGCCCATGCGGTTGATGATCGCGTTGTGTTCCGGCAGGCGGAACAGGCGCGGCTGCGGGTTGCCGGCCTGCGGGCGCGGGGTGATGGTGCCGATCTCGACGAAGCCGAAGCCGAGCGCGAACAGCGCATCGATGTGCTCGCCATTCTTGTCCAGGCCGGCGGCCAGGCCGACCGGATTGGGGAAGGTCAGCCCGAACACCGTGCTGGGCATCGGCGCGATGCGTGCGGCCAGCAGCGGCGTGGTGCCGGTGCGGTAGGCCAGGTCCAGTGCGGACAGGCCGAGGCCGTGGGCGCGCTCGGCGTCGAGCGAGAACAGGAAGGGGCGGGCAAGCGAATACATGCGTCGGTTCAGTCCAGCGTGCCGAGGAAGGCTCGGGTTCGATATTCAAAAGCGACCTGGCCGTCGACCGCGTGGGCGGCGAACAGGTCCTGCAGAGCGTCGATCATCGGCGCGTGGCGAGGATGACCGGATTGGGGTGCGTAGGAGGAGGACAGCAGGCGCCCGCGCAGGGCGTCGAAGTCCAGATGCTGTACGTTCGGCAACTCCACCATGCCGCGCAGGCCGCGGCCGAACCAGGCCTGCATGGTGGCATCGTCCTGGTAGCGCTCGGCCACGGCGGTGTAATCGGTGCCGTAGTCCAGCAGCAGCTGTTCGTAGCCAACCAGGAATGGACTGGCATCGAGCAGGCGCGAATTCCAGTAGATCAGTGCCAGGCCACCGGGGCAGAGGATGCGCTGCCACTCGGCGCGCACCGCCACGGTGTCGAACCAGTGGAACGCCTGCGCGACGCTGACCAGATCAATGCTGGCATCGTCCAGGCCGGTGGCCTCGGCCCGGCCATTGACGGCGGAAAAGCCCGGATACTGCGGCGCCAGCCACTCTTCGGCGGCGGCGCGCATGGCGGCGTTCGGCTCGACCGCCACCAGCGGATGACCGCTGGCCAGAAACTGACGGCTGGAAATGCCGGTGCCAGCACCGATGTCGGCGACACGGGCCTGGTGACTGACATCCATCGGGCCATGCAGCCATTCCAGCAGCGCGGGCGGGTAATCGGGCCGGTAGCGGACGTAGTCGGCGACGCGGCTGCTGAAGCGTTCAGTGCTGTCGGAAGTGGTCATGGCGTCAGTTCGACACCGCGGCCAGCCACGCCAGGCCACCGAAGAACAGGATGAAGACCAGGATGGCGGCAAGCACGGCGCCGACCATCACCCAGCCCAGCACAAGGCCGGTGACGGCCAGGCCATCGCCTTCCAGTTCATGCGGGCGGCGGCGGATCTCGGCGCGGGCCATGTGGCCGGTGATGATGGCCACGATGCTGGCCACGAAGGGCAGGACGGTCCAGCTGGCGATGCCCATGACCAGGCTGACCACGGCCAGGGCGCTTGTCTGTCGGGGTGCCACGCTCATCGGGGTCCTCCTTGGCAGTGTGCACATGATAGTGCCTCTGCCCGGGCAATCCCATGCCCGGCGGATGCGATGGCAGGCGTGGACCCTGGTGGGCGAACGAGGTGCAAGCCTTGGTAGGCGTCGACCTCGGTCGACGAAAGGCATGCCAACCAAGGTTGGCAGCTACCGGAGTGCCGGTATCAGCCCATCAACACCTGGCCGCCATCCACGTTGAGCACGCTGCCGGTGACCCAGCGCGCCACCGGCGAGCACAGGAACAGGGCGGCGTCGGCAATTTCGCGCGGATGGCCGAAGCGGCCGAACGGGATCTTCGCCAGGGTGCCGTGGTACAGCGCTGGATCTTCGGTGCGACGGCGATCCCACAGGCCGTCATCGAATTCAATCGAACCGGGGGCGATGGCGTTGACCCGGATCCGGTCCTTGGCCAGCGCCAGTGCCTGCGACGTGGTGTAGTGCGACAGCGCGGCCTTGGCGGCGGCGTAGGGCGCGCCACCGGGGCGTGGCTGCTGTGCGGCGATCGAGGACAGGTTGAGGATGCAGGCATCGCTGGATGCGCGCAGCCATGGCAGTGCCAGGCGCGAGGCCCGTACCGCCGCCATCAGGTCGATCTGCAGGCTGGCGGCCCAGCCATCCTCGTCGTCGGCCATGCCGTAGCCGGTAGCGTTGTTGATCAGTACATCGATGCCGCCGAGTGCATCGGCAGCGGCCTGCAGCCAGGCCTGGATCTGGCCGGCGTCGGCCAGATCGGCGGAGACGGTATGCAGTGGGGTGCCCTGTGCCTGCGCATCGGCACGCAGGGCATCCAGGCCGGCCTGGCCACGTGCGCAGACCGAGACCTGCGCACCGGCGCCGGCAAATGCCAACGCCATTTCACGACCGATGCCCTTGCTGCCGCCGGCGATCAGCACGCGGCGACCGGTGAAGTCGAGGGTCGGGGCCCCATTGGGGATCCGGCCCTGGGCAGGGGTCAGATCCCCGGAGGGGCTCTGACCCGCAGCCATGGCAGAAACGTCTGCCATCACAGATCGAACTTGATGCCCTGGGCCAGCGGCAGCGAGTCCGAATAGTTGATGGTGTTGGTCTGGCGGCGCATGTAGACCTTCCAGGCGTCCGAACCGGACTCGCGGCCACCGCCGGTGTCCTTTTCGCCACCGAAGGCGCCACCGATCTCCGCACCGGACGTGCCGATGTTGATGTTGGCAATGCCGCAGTCGCTGCCAGCGGCCGACAGGAACTTCTCGGCAGTCTTCAGGTTCTGGGTGAAGATCGAGGACGACAGGCCCTGCGGCACGCCATTCTGCATGTCGATGGCTTCATCGAGGGTGTCGTACGGCATCACGTACAGGATCGGCGCGAAGGTCTCGTGCTGGACCACGGCATCGCTGTTCTTCAGGCCGGAGACAATCGCCGGCAGCACGAAGTTGCCGGCGCGGTCGATGCGGGTGCCGCCGGTTTCGATGGTGCCGCCTGCAGCCTTGGCCTGGGCAATGGCATCGAGGAACTGCTGCACGGCGCCGTCGCTGTTCAGTGGGCCCATCAGGTTGGCCGCATCGGTCGGGTCGCCGATCTTGCCTTCGACCTGCTTGTAGGCCTTGACCAGGGTGGCCAGCACGTCGGCGTAGATCGAGCGGTGCACGATCAGGCGGCGGGTGGTGGTGCAGCGCTGGCCGGCGGTGCCGACGGCGCCGAACACGATGCCCGGCACGGCCAGCTTCAGGTCGGCGGTTTCGTCCAGGATGATGGCGTTGTTGCCGCCCAGTTCCAGCAGGCAGCGGCCGAGGCGGCGCGCGACCTTCTCGTTGACGGTGCGGCCGACCTGGGTCGAGCCGGTGAAGCTGATCAGCGGCACGCGACGGTCATCGACCATCTTTTCCGACAGCGCGGTGCCGGCATCGTTGATCAGGAAGAAGATGTCCGGGAAGCCGGCTTCGCGCAGGGCGTCGTTGCAGATCTTCAGCGAGGCGATGGCGGTCAGCGGCGTCTTGTTGGACGGCTTCCAGATGCACACGTCGCCACAGATGGCGGCCAGGAACGAGTTCCAGCTCCACACCGCGACCGGGAAGTTGAAGGCAGAGATGATGCCGACCAGGCCCAGCGGGTGGTACTGCTCGTACATGCGGTGGCCGGGGCGCTCGGAATGCATGGTGTAGCCGTACAGCATGCGGCTCTGGCCCACGGCGAAATCGGCGATGTCAATCATCTCCTGCACTTCGCCGTCGCCTTCCGGCTTGCTCTTGCCCATTTCCAGCGCCACCAGCGAACCCAGGGCGTCCTTGTGCTTGCGCAGTGCTTCGCCGCACAGGCGCACGGCTTCGCCGCGACGCGGGGCCGGCGTGGTACGCCAGATCTTGAAGGCTTCCTGGGCGCGGGCGACGACGGTCTCGTACTCGGCCTCGGTGGTCGCGCGGACCTGCGCGATCGGCTCGCCGGTGGTCGGGTTGACCGGGGTGATCAGCTCACCGCTGGTCGCGCTCGACCACTCCCCGTTGCCCAGGTACGTGCCAGCGTTGATCGCGTCCAGGCCAAGGGACTTGAGCAGCTCGGAAGACATGCAGACTCCTGTGTTTCGTTACGTTGTTTGGTGCCATCGCGGGCAGGTGGGGGGCGCGATGAACTGAATCGCCGATGGTAGCAGAGCGGCCTGTCCGGCCATGGTGCAACGCGCCAGCGCCGCCGTGTGGAGCACGAATGCTTGGAGGGCAGGGTGTGTTGCCTGTAAACTTCCCGGCTGCATGGCCCCGTAGCTCAGCTGGATAGAGCGTCCCCCTCCTAAGGGGAAGGTCGCCCGTTCGAATCGGGCCGGGGTCACCATAATCAGTCACTTGCGACGATTGGTGATCGTGTGGCGCTCCTTGTTCCACGGCACCTTCCAGTGCTTTGGTCGCAGTGGTCACAATGGCCAGTCAACAGGCGGCCCTCGCCACGAAGCCGTCCTCCCCTTCAGGCATCGGGTGCGCAGAAGGGCCCAGACTGTCGAGCCTGTCATATTTGGCCGTATACCTGCGGGGTAGACTCGGTTGGCACGCATGAGGCGTGCACTACGCCAATACCGAGGACGATAGTCATGTTGAAGGGATTGAAACCTCTCACCGCTGCCGCCGTGTGCCTGCTCGGCCTGTCCGCCTTTGCCCAGAGCGCTGCTGCGGCACAATGGGTAGACAGCGGCCGCACCGCGTACGTAAAGACCAGTTTCTTCGGCAGTTTCGCCTACCACACCTGCGACTCCAGCGGTGCGCAGATCCAGGGGTACCCGGGTAGCTGCGGCAGCGATGCTGGCAGTGGCTGGACGTCCAATTACACGGCCTCCAGTGACCTTGCCAACAGTCAGCTCATGGCCTGCAACCACAATCCGTTCCAGCTCGGCTCGGCCTGCTACGGCCTGGCGTATGCGATCAATGGCCAAGCGTACGCTGGCGGGCTGCCTGCCGCCTGCAATCTTGGCGCGCGCGCGGTGGTCACCGCGTCCAGCATGGAAACCGTCGAGATCCAGTACGAAGAGCTCGACGTGGACACCATCGAATCGGCACGCGAGTACGTCTGCCGGTAAAGCGCCGACAGGTCGCCGCCGTCGAGTGCGGCGGCTTCCTGCAGGGGACATCCGTCTTACGCACTGTTACCGTAGCCCAGTTCGCGCAAGCACGTCCGCTGCAAGCGCCTGCTCATCACCCTCCAATCCAGGCAGCGGCCGCGGCAGGTTGACGGGACCACACAGGCTTCCATATGCCCGCACAGTTGCAACCGGTTCAACCTCGGCATTACCCGCGTATCGCTGGCTGGCTCGATTCGGTTGCAGCGACGCAACGCTGGGCTGGCCCGGGCGTTGCGTTTCCTCTGCTGCCTGAGGCATTCGCACAGGCTCTTGAACTGGCCGAGCGCCCGGGTTGGGTCCTGTTGGACGGGGAAGGTGCGTGCATGGGGTTCGGCCAGTACTGGTTTACCGCGCCCGGCACTGCCCACCTGGGCCGCATCATTGTCTCGCCGCAGGCGCGTGGGCGCGGCCTGGGACGGGTGCTGATGCAGTTGTTGTGTGCCGAGGCCCTGCGGTCGCCGGATGTGCAGCACCTGAGCCTGCGTGTCTATCGTGACAACGTCGCGGCGGTCGCGCTCTACCGCGATTTCGGCTTTCAGCCGGTGGAAGATGCCTCGACGCCGGATCTGTTGTTCATGCAGCACAGCGAGCGCTGAGCCGTGATCATGTGGGTAGTGGTACGGTCTGCTGCGCCTGCCATTCCCTGGCGGTGATGCGGCTGATGTGTTCGGTGCGGTAGTCGGCGAGGAAGCGGTTGAACTGGTTGACCTCGGTGTGGTGATGGCGGAAACCGCATTTGGCCTGCGCGCTCATCGATTGCAGGTTGTCGGCGAAGTAGCCGCACCACAACGCATCCAGCTGCAGATCCAGGAAGGCATGCCGCATCACCTCACGTACAGCTTCGGGTACCAGGCCACGCCCCCAGTACGGTACGCCGATCCAGTAGGCGATCTCTCCCTCGCGCTCGCCCAAGTTGAAGTTGCTGTCTGCACCGATCAGGATGCCGACGCAACCGATGGCACGCCCGTTCTCGCGGCTCTGCAGGGCGTAGACCTCCGGTCGGTTGAACACGGTGCGGATGATGTCGGCACTCTCCTCTACGCTGGCATGCGGTGGCCAACCGGCGACGGGCCCCACGCGCGGGTCGCGGGCGTACTCGTACAGATCGGCGGCGTCACTGTCGCGCCAGGGGCGCAGGATCAAGCGTTGGGTGGCCAGTTGCATGGCGGGTCCGTCGGTGGAAAGAAAGTGCACAGGCTAGGTTTCGACGGGTAGGAAGCACAGGGCGGGACATTGATGGTTTCGGTACTTTTCACAACTTCTTCGTTCGGGCGGATATGCTCTGCCGCGATATCCCAGTGGAATCCCAGTGGATCGGCCCATGGATCGCATTCCCCAGCTTCTGGAACAGGACGAATCCATGCGTCTGGAAGTCAGTACGCTGGCGGAAGGCTTGGGTGTTCCGCTGTCGTTCGGGCACGCCTATCTGACGGTGCTGGTGTGCGTGTCCGGGCGTGCGCGGTTCGCACTGAACTTCCGCGAAGTGGCGGTGCAGCGGCACGACGTACTGGTGCTGGCGGAGGATACGCTGGCGCTGCTGCGGCAGCGTTCGCGCGGCTTCCTTGCGGTGGCCTGCCTGGTGCCGAAAGCGCTGGCCTCGGAGGTGGCCTATGTGCTGCCCAATGCACTGTTCAAGTTCCTGCACGAGCACCCCCATTGTGTACCGTCACCGCTGGAGGTGCCGCTGCTGCAGGGTTGGCTGCAGCAGTTGATGGATGCCCAGCACAACGGTGGCCGCCATCGGCACGTGATGCTGCGCAACCTGCTGCAGACCTTTTTCCTGAAGTTCGCCACATTGCTCCCGGCATACTACGAGGCGGCGCCGCAGGTCGGCCGGCGCGAGCGCCTGGCCTGGAGCTTCTGGGAGCTGGTCGGCCAGCGCAGCACGCGCCAACGCGACGTGCAGTCCTACGCCGAGGCGCTGTGCATTACCCCGTTCTATCTCTCGCAGGTGACCCGGGAATGCTTCGGCGAAACGCCGAAGGCGTTGATCGACCGCCAGGTGGTGCTGGAGATCAAGGCGCTGCTGAGCTACAGCGAACTGCCGATCGGACGCATCGCCGAACGCCTGTGTTTCGAGGACGCGTCCTACCTGTGCCGCTATTTCCGGCGGCACACCGGCCAATCGCTGACCGGCTACCGCCGGGCGGGGCGGGGCGGTATCAGTGCGATACGAACAAGGGCGCCGGTACTTCGGCCAGCAGATCCTCGGTGACCCCGCCGAGCACGCGCTCGACCACGCGACTGCGGCTGTAGGGCCCCAGCACCAGCAGATCGGCTTCGGCATCAAGTACATGCTGGCGAATGGTGGCAGCTACACCCCCTTGGCTGGAGCTGATCGCCTGTATCTCCACTTCAACGCCGTGCCGCGCCAGATGCTGGGCCATTTCAGCGCCGGGTGCCGCTTCAGCCTTGGGCGTGTCGACCATCAGCAGGTGCACGGCCTGCGCGCGGGCCAGCAGAGGCAGGGCATCTGCCACCGCACGACGGGCCTGCTTGCTGGCATTCCAGGCCACCACGATACGCCGGCCGACCTGCTCGCCCCTCCAGTGCGGCGGCACCAGCAGCATCGGTACCCCGGTCTGGCGCAGCGTGCCCAGTGGATGCCAGCCGGAGGGCGCGCCTGGTGTGTGCGGATAGCCGGCGATGATCAGGTCGCAGTAGAGCGACTGCAGCGCCAGGTCAGCGCCACCCAGGTAGTCCGAGACGATGCGCAGTTCGGTGCTGATCTGCAGCGGCTCGGACACGGCACGCAGGTTCTGCATCAGCTGTGCGGTGCAGGCGGCATCCGCGCGGGCCTCGTGGTCCAGCGCGGCGGCGATGCCGGCACCGCGCGCGAAGCCGTTGGCGATGTCGGTGGGATGCAGGGCCGTGGAGACTGCGACCAGATGCGCCTGCTGGGCCTGCGCCAGGTCGGCGGCGATGTTGAGAACGCGGTGCCCGGTGTCGCTGGCGTCGAACAGCACGGCGATATCGCGTAGTGGGTGCAGCATGGCGTTGTCTCCCTCGATGCCTGTGACGCGTTCCCTGCCGTGCACCGACCCGGGTGCACCGGACGCACCGCTGTTGTAGCGCATTCGTGATTCGTGTGAATCATATTTGATTCAGTTTATTAATTGATGATTCATGCTAGCGTGAGGGTCAGCCCACACCCCCTCGCTTTTCATGCGACCTGCCGCAGCACGTACACGACGCGACCTGCCCCATGCGCTGGCGGCCACCCTGGTCAGCCATCCACGCTGCACCCTCAGCGAACTCGCGCGCGGGGCGGGCATCAGCCGCGCGACCCTGTACCGGTTTGCGCCTACCCGGGAGGCGATCGACGAGGCCCTGTTCGCAGCCGGTTTCGAGCGCGTGGAAGCGGCGGCGGCCTGGTTCGACCAGGGCGGTGATGCACGCCACGTGCTGGAGCAGGTCACCGCCACGCTGCTGGCGGACTGGGAGCTGGTGACGCTGCTGTTCGCACGGATGATGGAAGAACAGCAGCGCCTGGGCGACCTGCACCTGCTGCCGGAGCGCTGGGCGCCGATCGGCGGGCGCTTCGAGGCCTTCTTCCTGCGGGGTCAGGCGGCCGGGGAGTTCAACGTCGGTTTCACCGCGGTATGGCTCGCGGACTTCTACTGGAGCTGCTTCTACGGCATCACCTGGTCACTGGCACGCGGTCGGCTGGCGCCGGCAGCGGCAGCCTCTACGCTGCTGGCATCGTTCCAGCGCGGGGCGATGATGGGTTGACCGCAGGGGCTTCCTGCGGGGCGCCGTGGCTTACGCCTGCCTGAGCAGCTGCACCAGCTGGCGCAGGCGATAGGGCTTGGGCAGGAACTCCACCTGCTCGGGCAGCGGCGGCAGCTGCGAACGGGCATAGCCGGACGAGAGGATCATCCTTGCCTGCGGCTGTTCGCGTGCCACATGCTCGCTCAGCTCGATGCCGGACATGCCGTTGGGCATGCTGACGTCGCTGAACACCACGTCGAAACGTGCTTCGCCCTTGAGCAGTTCCGCCGCCTCGTGGCCATCGGCGGTCGTGGCCACATCGATGCCGAGGTCGCGCAGGGCCAGGCCGATCATTTCACGCAGATCGGTCTGGTCTTCCACCATCAGTACGCGGATCGGGTCATCGGTCATCGGCAGGGTCCTCCATTGCGGGTAGCAGCAGGCTGACCGTGGTGCCGACACCGGGCGTGGTGGACACGTCGACGAAGCCGCCGCTCTGGGTAGTGAATCCGAACACCTGGCTCAGGCCCAGGCCGCTGCCTTTGCCGATGTCCTTGGTGGTGAAGAAGGGCTCGGTGGCCCGTTCGGCGATGTCGGCCGCCATCCCGTGGCCTTCATCGCAGACGCTGAGGGTGACATAGCCACGTTGCAGCGTGGAGTCCGCGTCCGGGTCGAGGCGATGCTCCAGCGCGGTGCCGATCAGGATGCGACCGCCTTCAAGGGTAGCATCGGCGGCATTTGCGACCAGATTGGCCAGCGCCGTCTGCAGCTGCAGCGCATCGGTGTTGACCGCAGGCAGGCCGGGTGCCAGCTGGGAATCCAGCATCACCGTGGGCGGGCAGGCGCGTTGCAGGTCCGGCAGCCATTGCTGTATCAACACGTTGATATCCAGTGGTTCGCGGATCAGGGTCTGGCCAGTGCTGAACGCCAGCAGCTGGCGGGTCAGCAGCGCACCACGATCGGTCGCGCTCTGCGCGGCATCGAGCAGCTCGGCGGCGCGCGCATCGTCACCGCCAACGCGCAGGGACAGCAGGTCCAGTGCGTTGCCGATGGTGGTCAGCAGGTTGTTGAACTCATGCGACAGGCCGCGGCTGAGTCGGCCGACGGCCTCGAACTGTTGGGTATTGCGCAGCGCTCGTTGGGCATCACGCAGCAGGCGCTGTGCCTGCCACTGTTCGGTGATGTCGCGGGTGATCTTGACGAAGCCGAGCAGCTCACCCGCTTCAACCACCGGCTCGATGACAACACTGGCACGGAATGACGAGCCATCGCGGCGTACCCGCCAGCCCTCATTGGCAACGTGGCCATGCTGCGCTGCATGGCGGAGCAGGCGTTGCGGTTCTCCTGCCTCGCGGTCGACGGCCAGGTAGAAGCGACCAAAGTGGGTGCCCACCACTTCATCGGCTGAATAGCCCTTGATGCGCTCCGCACCCGGGTTCCAGCTGCAGACGATGCCATCCGGATCAAGCAGGTACAGCGCATGGTCGCGCACGCTGTCGATCAGCAGTCGCAGTTGGCGGGAAGGGTCCGTCAGCACGGACGTCGTAGAGGCGGCAGCGTCCACGTAAAAATAAGTGTTACCCCTGTGAGGGACGTGAAGCTAGGCATTCAAGTGTGAAGGAGGCGTGGAGGCGGGACACGTGCCATTTGTCCTGTGCGGCTGAATACGACACGGAGTACCATCACCCACCCTTTGTGTTCTGGAAGCGACCTGCATGCGTCCTGGTGCGACTACGCGTGACCGCTGGATCTGGATGACGTCCGCCGTGCTGCTGGCTGCGACCATCGCATTGGAGCTGGTGGTACCGCTCGGTTATGCGGTATGGCTGGCGTATTTCCTGGCCGTGGGCGTCACGGTGTTCCAGCGCAGTGCGCGCGCGCCGTTCATCGTGGCTGTGCTCGCCTGCGTCCTGCTGGTCATCGGTTTCAACATCGCCCCGGCCAGCTCGAACTCGGCGTTCTCGCTTGTCAACCGAAGCATCGGTGGTTGTGCGTTCCTGATGATCGCGCTGATCGTCTCCCGCGCGATCCAGGCACGCCGGGACGCAATGCGGGCGTTGTGGCTGCAGGAGGCCGAGAACGCGGTAGCGATGAGCCTGCGCGGCGACCTCGGCCCGGAGCAGATTGCCGAGGCGGCAGCCACCAGCCTGGGCGCGCAACTGGAGGCCGACGTCGGCGCCGTGTACCGGCTGGAAGGCGGACGACTGCAGCTGACCGGCGGCCTGGCGTTGCCGTCCGGCATGCCGGCGTCGCTGGCATTGCAGGAGGGCGTGGCCGGGCAGGTGGCGCGGGATGAGTGCATCCGTCACCTGAAGGGCAGCGACGACGCCGTACTTGAACTGCAGACCAGCCTGGGGCGGTTGCCGGTGCGCGAGCGCATCCTCGCGCCGATCAGCAGTGACGGCACCGTGGTAGGCATCGTCGAGCTGGGACGCGCCCGGGCGGGTGCGCAGCGCGACCTGGATCGCGAGCTGCTGGAGCGCTGCGCCGAGACCATCGGCATGGCGCTGCGTGCATCGCTGCTGCGCGCACAACTGGTGGTGCTGCTGGAGGAATCGCAGCGCCAGGGCGAGGAGCTGCAGGCCCAGCAGGAAGAGCTGCGCGTGGCCAATGAGGAACTGGAAGAGCAGAGCCGCAGCCTGCTGCAGTCGCAGAGCCATCTGGAAGAACAGCAGGCCGAGCTGGAACAGAGCAACGTCCAGCTGGAAGAGCGGACCCACGAGCTGGAGGCGCAGAAGCAGGCACTGCTGGTCGCGCAGAGCCAGCTGGTGCGCAACAGCAACGAACTGGCCGCGACATCGCGCTACAAGTCCGAGTTCCTGGCCAACATGTCGCACGAACTGCGCACGCCGCTGAACAGCTCGCTGATCCTGGCCAAGCTGCTGGCCGACAACAAGGACGGCACGCTCACCGAAGAACAGGTGAAGTATGCGCGTGCGATCCTGTCGTCCAACAACGATCTGCTGGCGCTGATCAACGACATCCTGGACCTGTCGCGCATCGAGGCCGGCCACGTCGAGCTGGCCGATGAAGTGGTGGTGACCGACAGCGTGCTGCAGCGCCTGCGCGAGACTTTCGAGCCGATGGCGCGGCAGAAGGGCCTGGCCCTGCAGATCGAGGCCGATGCGCTGGCGCCGAGCCAGCTGGTGGTCGACAGCCAGCGACTGCAGCAGATCCTGAAGAACCTGCTGGCCAATGCGGTGAAGTTCACCGAGCATGGAAAGGTCAGCCTGCACGTGCGCGCGGCCGGCCAGGGGCGCATCCGTTTCGAGGTCTGCGACAGCGGTATCGGCATTGCCCGCGAGCAGCTGCAGGTCATCTTCGAAGCCTTCCGCCAGGCCGATGGCAGCACCCGTCGCCGCTACGGTGGCACCGGCCTGGGGCTGTCGATCTCGCGCGATCTGGCCGAGCGCATGGGCGGCAGCATCCAGGTCGACAGCGAACCGGGCCGTGGCAGCTGCTTCATTCTGGAACTGCCGTTGCAGGGCGCGCCCGCGTCGAGCGCCGCGGACATCGCCGCAGCCCCCGTGGCCTCGCCGGTCGCGGCCGCTGTGCCGGCGATGCAGGTGCCAGCAAGGGCTCCGGTGGCGCCGACGACGACGGTGCCCAGCGTGGCCGACGACCGCGGTCGTCGCCAGCACCCGGGCCGCCTGATCCTGGCCGTCGAGGACGACGCCACGTTCGCCGAAGCGCTGGTGGCCCTGGCCCATGAACTGGATTTCGACTGCGTGGTGGCCGGGACGGCCGAAGAGGCGCTGGCCCTGGCCGGCGAACTGCGACCGAACGGCATCCTGCTCGATATCGGCCTGCCGGACGTGTCCGGCCTGAGCGTGCTGGAGCGCCTGAAGCGCAACCCCGATACCCGCCATATTCCTGTGCACGTGGTCTCGGCAACGGACCGCAGCCAGGTGGCGCGCGAGCTTGGCGCGATCGGGTTTGCGATCAAGCCGACCACGCGCGAGCGCCTGGTAAGCGCCATCGAGCAGCTGGAACAGACCAGCCAGCGCGACGTGCGGCGCCTGCTGATCGTCGAGGACGACAGCGAGCTGCGCCACAACCTGGAACTGCTGCTGGGCCGTGATCAGCTGCAGATCGTCGCCGTGGGAACGCTTGCTGGCGCGCTGGAGCAGCTCAGCACGGTCACCTTTGATTGCATGGTGATGGACCTGTCACTGCCTGACGGCAGCGGCTACGACCTGCTCGAACACATGGCCGGCAACGATGACGTCGGCTTCCCGCCGGTGATCGTCTATACCGGTCGCGCGCTCGGTCGCGAGGAAGAACAGCGCCTGCGCCGCTATTCCAAGAGCATCATCATCAAGGGCGCACGTTCGCCCGAACGCCTGCTGGATGAAGTCACCCTGTTCCTGCACAGCGTGGAAGCCAGCCTGCCCACCGACCAGCAGCGCCTGCTGCGCGAGGCGCGCCGTCGCGACACCGTGCTCGATGGACGCACCGTACTGCTGGCCGAGGACGACGTGCGCAACATCTTTGCGCTGTCCAGCGTGCTCGAGCCGCTGGGCGTGACGCTGGAGATCGCGCGCAATGGGCAGGAGGCAGTGGACCGCCTGGCCGAGCGCGAAGTCGACCTGGTGCTGATGGACATCATGATGCCGGAGAAGGATGGCCTGGCCGCGATGCGCGAGATCCGCGCGCAGCGTCACCTGCAGGACCTGCCGATCATCGCGCTGACTGCCAAGGCCATGCCGGACGACCGTGAGCGTTGCCTGCAGGCGGGCGCCAACGATTACATCGCCAAGCCCATCGACGTCGACAAGCTGGTCTCGCTGTGCCGGGTCTGGTGCTCGCGGCAATGAACGAACAGGCGCTGTTCGACCTCGAACTGAAGGTCCTGCTGGAGGCGCTGTACCAGCGCTACCACTACGATTTCCGCAGCTATGCGGTGTCGTCGCTGCGCCGACGCATGCGCCAGGCGATGCAGCGCTATGAGTGCGAGCGGCTGGTCGACCTGCAGTACCGGCTGCTGCACGAGCCGGACCTGTTCGCCCAGGCCATGCAGTTCTTCACCGTGCAGGTCTCGGAGATGTTCCGTGACCCTGCGTATTTCCGTGAGCTGCGCGAGCAGGTGGTGCCAGTGCTGCGTACCTATCCCTCGGTGAAGCTGTGGGTGGCCGGCTGCAGCACGGGCGAGGAAGTGTGGTCGCTGGCGATCCTGCTGCATGAGGAAGGCCTGCTCGAGCGCAGCATCGTCTATGCCACCGACATCAATCCGGCCGCGCTGGCCACCGCCGAGGCGGGCGCCTATGGCATCGACCGGATGGCCCAGTTCAGCCGCAACTACCTGGCCGCCGGTGGCACCGCGTCGCTGTCGGACTACTACGCTACCGCCTACGATGGTGCGGTGTTCGACCGCCAACTGCGCCGCAACGTGGTGTTCGCCGACCACAGCCTGGCCACCGATACCGTGTTCTCCGAAGTGCACCTGGTGTCGTGCCGCAACGTGCTGATCTATTTCAACCGCGACCTGCAGGATCGTGCCGTCGGCCTGTTCCGCGAAGCGCTGGTGCACCGGGGCTTCCTTGGCCTGGGCAGCAAGGAGTCGCTGCAGTTCGGGTGCCACCACGATGCCTTCGAGGTCTGTTCGCGAGAGCACCGCCTGTACCGGAAGGTGGCCTGATGACGCTGCCGGTGCGTCCGGCCGTGCTGGTGATCGGCGCGTCCGCCGGTGGCGTGGCGGCCCTGCAGGCGGTGCTCGGTGCACTGCCGGCGAAGCTGCCGGTACCGGTACTGGCCGTGCTGCACCTGCCGCGAGACCGCACCAGCCGCATCGCCGAGGTGCTGGCGCCGTACTGCGCGTTGCCGGTGCGCGAAGCCGAAGACAAGCAGCCGTTGCAACCGGGCACGGTGACGTTCGCGCCGCCGGATTACCACCTGCTGGTGGAGGACGAGGGGGCGTTGGCGCTGTCGGTGGATGCACCGGTGCTGTTTTCCCGTCCGGCCATCGATCCGCTGTTCGATTCCGCTGCTGCGGTGTTCGGCGCGCAGGTATTGGCCCTGCTGCTGACCGGTGCCAGCAGTGATGGCAGCGAGGGCGTTGCCGCCGTGCGCCGTGCCGGTGGCCATGCTTGGCTGCAATGTCCCGAGGAAGCCGAGGCGTCGATGATGCCCGCTTCCGCCCTGCAGTACGCCGGCGCCGATGCCGTGCTGCCCCTTGAACTGATGTGTCGCCGCCTGAAGGAGTTGTTTGCATGAACCTGTTGCCACCGGAACCTGCGCAGTCGCAGACCCCGGTCAACCTCCTGATCGTCGATGACGTGCCGCAGAACCTGGTAGCCATGCAGGCCCTGCTGCAGCGCGAAGGGGTCAACCTGCTGCTGGCCGGCTCGGGCGCGCAGGCGTTGGAGCTGCTGCTCGAGCACGAGGTGGCATTGGCCCTGCTTGACGTGCACATGCCGGAGATCGATGGCTTCACCCTGGCCGAACTGATGCGCGGTTCGCATCGCAGCCGCGACGTGCCGATCATCTTCCTGACCGCCTCTCCGGATGATCCCCTGCGCGTGTTCAAGGGCTACGAAAGCGGTGCGGTCGATTTCCTGCACAAGCCGGTGGCGCCGCAGGTGATCCTGAGCAAGGTCAACGTCTTCATCGAGCTGTACCAGCAGCGGCAGCTGCTGAAGGCGCGCAACGAGGCACTGGAGCGGGCGCTGAAGCTCAACGAGACGATGGCTGCCGTTTTGACCCACGACCTGCGCACGCCGTTGTCGGCGATCCTGCTGTGCACCGACAAGCTGGCGCTGGAGCTTCCGGAAGACAACGCAGGCGCGCAGCAGACGCTGCAGTACCTGGAAGCCAGCACCCTGCGGATGGCGCGGATGGTCGAGCAGCTGCTGGATTTCTCGCGGATCCGCAGCGGTGGCCTGAGGCTGGAGGCAAGTGCCTGCGATCTGGCCGACGTGACGCGCGCGGTAGTCGCCGAGGCGGGCAGCGCGCATGGGGCGGACCGGATCCACCTGGACCTGCAGGGAGACACGCGGCTGCAGGGCGATCTGGATCGCCTTGGCCAGGTCGCCGCCAACCTGGTCGGCAATGCGCTGACCCATGGCAGCGAGGCGAGGGTGGAGGTGGATGGGCGCGACCCGCGCGGCGTATTGCTGCGGGTCAGCAACGCCGGCCGGATCGATGACGCGCTGTTGCCGCGACTGTTCGAACCGTTCAAGGCCAGCTTCCACCAGAGCAAGGGCCTGGGCCTGGGCCTGTACATCGTCGATCAGTTCGTCCGCGCGCACGGCGGGCGCATTGCGGCCCGCAACGAAGCGGGCCAGGTGGTGTTCGAGGCAATGCTGCCACGACGCTGCGACGGCACGGTCTTGGCGGCAACCTGAACGCTTCGGCCAGCGTTCCGGCGGACTGAGACGGACTGGTCCGCAACTGCCAGCGTGGGTGCCTATTCTCGCCAGCTTTCCTGCAGTGACTGGTCCGGATTCTCCCGGCGCCTGCAGGGCGATCGTTCGGCACCGACGCCAGTGGACCTGCTCGATCAGGTGGTGCAGCCGGCGCTGCATGCAGGCTGATGGTCTGCGCCGGATTCAGCGCGAAGCAGCCCCGCAGTACGCCGCATGCAGCGCCTGCAGCACGCCCAGCGCCGGCCCTTCAAGGACCCGGTAGTGGATCGCCTGCGCTTCGCGCCGGGTCGCCACGATATCCAGTCCGCGCAGCACCGCCAGATGCTGTGACAACGCCGATGCGCTCAGGCCGGTCAGTGCCTGCAGTTCCGGTACCGGCGCTTCACCTTCCACCAGGCGGCACAGCACCCGCAGCCGGGCCGGGTGGGCCAGGCTTTTGAGCAGCGTGGCTGCCTGCGACGCGTGTTCGGCCATCGCGGCGCTGTCGAGCTGGGTCCGGGCCATGGTTGACCATCTTATTTAGAATGATCTAATTTAGAATAATCTAAACAAATGGGCAATCCCATGTGCGGCAGCGAAGAGGGCAGGGCATGAACCTGCCATGGAGTGCGGCGGCAGGTGGTGCGTTGATCGGCGCCGCCGCGGTGCTGTTGCTCGCCACCATCGGACGCGTGGCGGGCATCAGCGGCATCACCGCAGGCAGCCTGCGGGCAGGCAAGGGCGAGCGTGCCTGGCGCTGGGCCTTCCTGGCCGGCCTGACCGCATCGGCGGGGCTGGTGCTGTGGTGGCAATCGGTGCCCGAGGCATCGCCGCGTGCGCTGCTGCGTGATGCGCTGCCGGCATGGCAGTTGATGGGAGCCGGCCTGCTGGTCGGCTTCGGTACGCGGCTGGGCAACGGCTGCACCAGCGGTCACGGTGTGTGCGGCATGGCCCGCGCTTCGAAGCGATCGCTGGCGGCCGTGCTGGTGTTCATGGCCTGCGCGATGCTGACCACCTTCCTGGTCCGTCATGGCGGAGGCCCAACATGAGCCGCGCAGTCTGGGCCGCCGGCGCGGCGGGCGCATTGTTTGGCATGGGGTTGGCACTTTCGGGAATGACCGACGCGCGTCGTGTCCTCGGCTTCCTCGACATCACCGGTGACTTCGATCCCACGCTGCTGTGGGTGCTGGGCTCGGCGCTGCTGGTCAGCGCGATCGGGCAGCGGTGGGTGTTGCGGCGACAGCAGCCGCTGTACGCAGACCGCTTCCGGCTGCCTGTTACCCGGCGTGTGGATGCTCGCCTGCTGCTGGGTGCCGCGCTGTTCGGGATCGGCTGGGGTTGGGCGGGCTATTGCCCAGGACCGGCCATCGCCGGGGTGGTCGTGGCGTCGCGCGAAGCCCTGTGGTTCGTGCCTTCGATGCTTGCAGGATTCTGGCTGCACGACCGCTTCGTCCGTTGAGGCTTTCACCCCTGTCTCACCCTGCCTGGGGTCCTATCTTCGGATCACGGGGAAAAGGAGTGCAACGACATGGCACGGATGAAGTGGATGGGAAGGGGAATGCTGGCGGTCGCGCTGGCCGCAGCCGTGGCACCGGCACTGGCCTGCACGCGCGCGGTGTACCTGGGTGACAACGGCGATGTGATCACTGCGCGCTCGATGGACTGGAAGGTCGATGTGGCGACCAACCTCTACATACTGCCGCGCGGCATTGCGCGCACCGGCCAGGCCGGCCCCAAGTCGCTGGCGTGGACCGCGCGCTACGGCTCGGTGGTGGCCACCGGCTACGACGTGTCGACCACCGATGGCATGAACGAAAAGGGCCTGGTGGCCAACCTGCTGTGGCTGGTCGAATCGGAGTATCCGCAGCAGCGTGGCAACAAGCCGGGCCTGGCGATTTCGCTGTGGGCGCAGTATGTGCTGGACAACTTCGCTACCGTGGAAGAGGCGGTCACCGCGTTGAAGCGCGAGCCGTACTCGATCGTCACCGACAAGGTGCCCGGTGAAGATCGGCAGGCGACGCTGCACCTGTCGCTGTCCGATGCCAGCGGCGACAGTGCCATCGTCGAGTACATCGGCGGCCGCCAGGTGATCCACCATGACCGGCGCTACCAGGTGATGACCAATTCGCCGATCTTCGAGCAGCAGCTGGCGCTCAACAGCTACTGGCAGCAGATCGGCGGCACGGTGATGCTGCCGGGCACCAACCGCTCTGCTGACCGTTTCGCGCGCGCCTCGTTCTACATCAACGCCATTCCCAAGGCCGAGGATCCGGTGGAGGCCCTGGCCAGTGTGTTCAGCGTGATCCGCAACGCGTCGGTGCCGTATGGCATCACCACGCCGGGTGAGCCGAACATCTCATCCACGCGCTGGCGCACCGTGGCCGACCACAAGCGGCGGCTGTACTTCTTCGAATCGGCATTGACCCCGAACACCTTCTGGGTCGATCTGAACAAGGTCGATTTCGCCGGCAAGGTGCTCAAGCTCGACCTCGGCAAGGACCAGCGCAATACCTTCGCCGGTGATGCACTGGGCCAGTTCGTGCCCAGCGCACCGTTCGTCTTCCTCGGCGTCGACGGTTAGTTCGACGCCTGGCTGGAGGCCGGGTAGACCGCCTGGATCGTGCAGCTGCCGC
This sequence comes from Stenotrophomonas sp. YJH_SMC_25, assembly GCF_059369595.1. Lineage (NCBI taxonomy): Bacteria > Pseudomonadati > Pseudomonadota > Gammaproteobacteria > Lysobacterales > Lysobacteraceae > Stenotrophomonas > Stenotrophomonas sp. YJH_SMC_25. The sequence continues at coordinate 76,877 of NZ_JCAFSV010000010.1, forward strand.
GCGTGTACTGCGGCAGCGGGGCGATGCTTTCACCGCGCAGATCGTCTGTCTCGAATTCGGCAGTCATGATCCGATCGCCGGGATTGCCACAGATCAGGCCGTTCTGCAGGCCCGAGTGGAAGCTCAGCTGCGGCGCGCGGTCGAGCTGGCGGCAGTGGCTGCCGAGTTCGACCCGGTAGTAGCGATGGCCGCCATTGCGGCGCGGGTTGGTCTCCACCAGCATGCCCTGCGGGTCGGATGACCAGGCACGCACGTTGCGCGTGGCAAAGCAGTAGGACGGTGAGCCGCCGAAGCTGCGACGCACCTCCTTGCGTTCGCGGATGGTCACGGCAGGTAGGGTAGCGGTGCGCAGGCGGTCGCTGTCGCGGGCGACGCTGGCATAGTCGCGATTCTGCAGCGGAGTGACCGCGCTGATGGTGCATCGGCGGCCGTCGACCACGACGCGTTCGCTGGGGCGGCCGCAGGCCCAGCCGGCGGGGGCTTCCAGTTTCAGCGAAGTGGCACCGCGGACGCCGGGACAATCTTCGTTGAAGTCGATCCGAAAGGCCTGGCCGGAGGCGGCGCGCAGTGCAATCGAGCGCGGTGATGCCTGCTCCACTTCCTGTACGCCGACAGCGTCCATGCAGTGCGGAGCGGGTGGCGTACGCTCCTGTGCGGAGACCGAAGCGGCGAGCGCCAGGCCGAGGCCGGTGGCGAGCGCCAGGGACACCTGCTGATGGGTCATGTCCTGCACTCCCTGCGTTGGATGACGGATCGACTATAGCAACGGTTTGCACGGCCGTTGTTACACGCGCACACTGCCCGGATGGGCGCCATCTTCCATCTGCGGCACTACGGCCAGGCCACCGGCCTGGACCGCCATGACTACGCGCAGTGGGTGCTGCCAGTGCAGGGTGAACTGCAGTTCGAAATGGAAGGTCGCGGAGGTCGGCTGGACGTGCTGCAGGGGGCATTCGTGGCCGCCGGTGAGGCGCATGACCAGATGGCTGATGGTCCCAATGGTTTCGTGATCGTTGACTGTCCTCCGGGCGTACTTGATGACGGCACGCAGGAGCATCTGTGCCGGCAGCGCTGGCTGCATCTGCCGCTGGCATTGCGCCGACGCCTGGCTGAGGTGCAGGCAGGGCAGTCAATGCCGGCGCTGCTGCCGCAGTTGCTGCAGGTATTTGCACCTGCCGGCAGTGGCGCGCGCATGCAGGGTCTGTGTGCGGCGGTGCAGGCCGACCCCGGGCAGGCGTGGCCGGTGGCGCGCATGGCGGGGTTCGTCGGGGTCAGCGAGAGCCGTTTGCATGCGCTGTTCCGGCAGGAGTTCGGGCTCAGCCCGCAGGCCTGGCTCAGTGCAAGCCGGTTGCGTTGGGCCAAGCACCAGCTGCGCACCAGCGTGGCGCCGATCAGCGATATCGCGCTGGCCGCGGGCTATTCCGAGCAGAGCGCACTGACCCGTGCGCTGCGCCGCGAGTGCGGCCAGACTCCCGCAGCGTGGCGCCGGGGCGCCGGACTGTAGGGTCGAGCCACGCTCGGCTTTTGCGCACGCGCGGCCGGTCAGGGCAATAGCCTCGGTCAAGAGCGCCCGCTGGCCAGCGCTTACACTGCGCGGCCTGTTCTCTCCCCCCGAAGAACCCGAATGCGCAACAACCCGATGGCCCTGGGCATCGCCAATGGCGTTGCCGCTGGCGCGCTGTGGGGCGTGGTCTTCCTCGCGCCCGCCGTGCTGCAGTCGTTCAACGCCCTGCAATTGTCGGCCGGCCGCTATCTGGTCTACGGCCTGATCGCCGTAGTACTGCTGCTCCCGCGCTGGAAGCGGCTGGCACCCCAGCTGGGTCGCACCGAATGGATCGGGCTGCTGTGGCTGAGCCTGGCCGGGAACCTGGTGTACTTCCTGCTGCTGGCCACGGCGGTGCAGTGGGCTGGCGGTGCGGCGGCGTCGCTGATTGTCGGCCTGATTCCGGTGGTGGTCACCCTGGTCGGCGTGCGCGAACAGGGTGCAGTGCCTTTGAAACAGCTGCTGCCGGCACTGGGCCTGTGCGTGCTGGGCGTGGCCCTGGTTGGTTGGGAAGCACTGATGTCCGAGCACCTGGCAACCCCGTGGCGGCAGCGCCTGATCGGCCTGCTGTGCGCGTTCGGCGCGCTGTTCTCGTGGGCGTTGTACTCGATCGGCAACAGCCGCTGGCTGGCGCGTCGACCGGACTTGTCCAGCCACGACTGGTCGCTGCTGACCGGCGTCACCACCGGCGGCCTGGCCCTGCTGCTGGTGCCGATGGCCTTCATCGGCCACACCAGCGGGCACACGGCGGCGCAGTGGAGTGGTTTCTGGGCAATCAGTGCCGGTGTGGCGGTGGTGGCCTCGATCCTCGGCAATGCGTTCTGGAACCGCGCCAGCCGCCTGCTGCCGCTGACCCTGACCGGCCAGATGATCGTGTTCGAGACGCTGTTCGCGCTGGCGTATGCCTTCGCCTGGCAGCAGCGCTGGCCTTCGCTGCTGGAAGCGCTGGCGATCGTGTTCCTGGTGGCCGGCGTGATGCTGTGCGCGCATGCCCATCGCAGTCCACGGGCGATCGCCGAACATGCCGGCTGAATGCGTGCGTCAAGCGTGCTGATGCTGCCTTGGTCTCAGATGCAACCAAATGCCGGCACGTTGAGCGATGATCGCGGCACTGGTTTTTTGCATCGCAGCACTTGACAGCAGGCCGGCGCACAGTGTTTTCTGTGCGTCATGGTTCTTGATGCCGCCCACGCCAGCCTGATCGCCCCCGCCACTGCGGGCCGTTCGACTGCGCCGGTCGCCACCACCACCATTACCACCACCACCGCCACCACTGCCCTGGTGCGGCCCGTCGTCTTCGTGTAACTCCCGAAAACCACGGCCCCGCACCATACAGGTGGCGGGGAAACTCGACACCTGCATGCGACGGGGCCTCCTGCCGAGGTCTGCATGTCTTCCCACGCCCCCACTCATCCCGTTGCCCCGGCCGATCTGGCTGCACCGTCCATCGTCGTGCACAAGTTCGGCGGCACCTCGGTGGCCGATGCCGAACGCTACCGCCATGTTGCGGCCCTGCTGCTGGCCCGTCCCGAATCGCTGCAGGTCACTGTCGTTTCGGCAATGAAGGGCGTTACTGACGCGCTGATCGAGCTGGCCCAGCTGGCGGCCAAGGGCGACGAAGCCTGGCGCGAGGCCTGGCATGCGCTGCGCGCGCGTCACCGTGGCGCCGCCGTGGCCCTGCTGGGCGAGCAGGTGGGCGAGACCGTCGAATGGATCGACGCCCGCTTCGATCAACTGGCCGAAGTGCTGGCGGCGCTGGCGGTGATCGGCGAGCTGCCGCGCGAAGTGCTCGACCGCGTGCAGGGCCTGGGCGAAGTATTCTCCGCGCAACTGCTTGGCACCCACCTGCGTGCCTTGGGCGAAGACTGTGCGGTACTCGATGCACGCGACGTGCTGGTGGTCGGGCATGGCGAACTGGGTGTGGATGTCGACTGGGAGTCCAGCGCGGACCGCCTGGCCAAGTGGCGCCTGCGGCATCCGCAGATGCGCCTGGTCGCCACCGGTTTCGTTGCCCGTGACCGCCATGACCGCATCACCACGCTCGGCCGCAATGGCAGCGACTATTCCGGCGCGATCTTCGCCGCGTTGTTCAATGCCGATGAACTGCACATCTGGACCGACGTCGACGGTGTGCTGTCGGCCGACCCGCGACTGGTGCCCGAAGCGGTGCAGCTGGAATCACTGAGCTACGACGAGGCCTGCGAGCTGGCTTATTTCGGCGCCAAGGTGGTGCACCCGCAGACGATGTCGCCGGCCATCCGCCTCGGCCTGCCGATCTTCATCCGCAATACCTTCCAGCCGGCGCATCCGGGGACGCGCATCAGCGCCGAGCGCTCGCCGCGCGGGCCGGTGAAGGGCCTGACCCTGAGCCCCGGGCTGTCCCTGTTGAACCTGGAAGGCACCGGCCTGATCGGTGTGCCCGGTACCGCCGAGCGCGTGTTCGCGGCGCTGCGCCAGGCGCAGGTGTCGGTGGTGATGATCTCGCAGGGTTCGTCAGAGCATTCGATCTGCTGCGTGGTGCGCGCTGCCGAAGCGGCGCGTGGCCGTGAGGCACTGCTGCACGCGTTCGCGCATGAACTGTCGGTAGGGCAGGTGCAGCGCGTGCAGGTCAGTGAGGGCGTCAGCGTGCTGGCGGCAGTGGGTGACGGCATGGCCGGCCAGCCCGGTGTGGCGGCGCGCCTGTTCGAGGCGCTGGGACGCGCGCAGGTGAACATCCTGGCGATCGCGCAGGGCTCGTCGGAGCGCAATATTTCTGTGGCGGTGGACAGTGCCGATGCCACCCGCGCATTGCGGGCCGCACATGCGGGCTTCTGGCTGTCGCCGCAGACGTTCGCGGTCGGCGTGATCGGGCCGGGCAACGTCGGCGCGGCACTGCTGGACCAGCTGCTGGCGGCCCGCCTGCAGCTGCTGGCCAAGGCCAATGTGGATCTTCGCCTGCGCGCGCTGGCCTCGCGTTCGCGCATGCGGCTGGAAGTGGATGGCCTGCACGCCGATTGGCGGGAGGCATTGCAGGACGCGGGCGAGCCCAGCGACCTGGATCGCTTCACCGAACATCTGCTGGCCGCGCACCTGCCGCATGCGGTGGTGATCGACTGCAGTGGCAGCGCCGACGTGGCCGAGCGCTATGAGGGCTGGCTGGCTGCCGGCATCCACGTGGTGACCCCGAACAAGCAGGCCGGTGCTGGCCCGCTGCCGCGCTACCAGCGCATCCGTGCTGCTGCGGCGGCCAGTGGTGCGCGCTTCCGCTACGAAGCCACGGTGGGCGCGGGCCTGCCGGTGATCACCACGCTGCGTGATCTGGTCGATACGGGCGACGAGGTGCTGGCGATCGAAGGCATCTTCTCCGGCACGCTGGCGTGGCTGTTCAACCGCTTCGACGGCAGTCAGCCGTTCTCGCAGCTGGTCGCGCAGGCGCGGTCGATGGGCTACACCGAGCCGGACCCGCGCGATGATCTTTCGGGCGTGGACGTGGCGCGCAAGCTGGTGATCCTCGCCCGCGAGGCCGGCCACGCGCTCAGCCTGGAACAGGTACAGGTGGAAAGCCTGGTGCCGGCGCTGCTGCGCGACGGCAGCGTGGATGACTTCATGGCGCGGCTGGGCGAGTCCGATGCCAGCCTGTTGCAGCGGTTGCAGGACGCGCGGGCGCGTGGCGCGGTGCTGCGCTACGTGGCACGGCTGGGCGCTGACGGTGCCTCGGTGGGCCTGCAGGAACTGCCCACCGACCACGCCTTCGCCAACCTTCGGTTGACCGATAACGTGGTGCAGTTCCGTACCCGTCGCTACTGCGACAACCCGTTGGTGGTGCAGGGTCCGGGGGCCGGCCCGGAAGTCACCGCCGCCGGTGTGTTTGCCGACCTGCTGCGGGTCGCGGCCGGTGAAGGAGCGCGCCTGTGATCGCACGTGCGTTCGCGCCGGCCTCGGTGGCCAACGTGGCGGTGGGCTTCGACATTCTTGGTCATGCCATCGCCGGTGTTGGCGATACCGTGACCGTGCGCCGCATCGATGAACCGCTGGTGCGCATCGAGGCGATCCGTGGCAGTGCGGTCGAGCTGCCGCTGGAGGCAGCCGGGAACACCGCCGGCGCTGCGCTGACGTCACTGCGCGAAGGCCTGGGCCTGGATTTCGGATTCGCGGTGGAGATCGACAAGGGCATTCCGTTCGGTTCCGGCATGGGCGGTTCGGCAGCGTCATGCGTTGCGGCGTTGGTTGCCGGCAACGCGCTGCTGGATGCACCGCTGTCGCGTGAGGCGCTGTATCCGTTTGCGCTCGATGGCGAGGCAGTGGCCAGCGGTGGCCGCCACGGCGACAACGTGGGGCCGCTGCTGCTGGGTGGTCTTGCGCTGTGTACGGCCGACCGCCTGCTGCCAATTCCTGTGCCGGCGGCCTGGCACAGCCTGCTGGTGCATCCGCACGCGGTGCTGGAAACACGCCGTGCGCGCCAGGTGCTGCAGGGCAGCTACGCGCTGGGTGAATTCGTGGCACAGAGTGCGAACCTCGCGCTGGTACTCAGTGGTTGCCATCGTAGTGATGCGGCGCTGGTGCGGGCTGGATTGCGCGATGTGCTGGTCGAACCACGGCGGGCCGGCCTGATTGCAGGTTTCGAAGCAGCCCGCGATGCGGCGCTGTCGGCCCATGCAATGGGTGCGGGCATCTCCGGTGCCGGACCCAGCGTGTTCGCCTGGTTCGAGGACGCCGACCAGGCCCGCGCCGCTGCCGCACCGGTGCAGGCGGCATTTGCCGCCGCCGGTTTCGACAGCGATGCCTGGGTGTCGCCGCTGGATGCAGCGGGAGCCCGCTTGTGCTGAATCCTTCCCCTTTACTGGATACCGAACCCATGCAATTTGTTTCGACCCGGGGTCAGTCCCCGGCCGTTGGCCTCAGTGCGGCGATCGCTGCAGGATTGGCGCCCGATGGAGGGCTGTATGTTCCGCAGGTGCTGCCGGCGCCACGTGAGCTGCGGGCCGGCGCAACGCTGGCCGATACCGCCGCCGATCTGCTGGCACCGTTCTTCGCAGGTGATGCTCTGGAGGCGGCGCTGCCATCGATCTGCCGCGAGGCGTTCGACTTTCCGGTGCCGCTGCGTGCACTGGGCGGCGGTGACCATGTGCTGGAGCTGTTCCATGGGCCGACGGCGGCGTTCAAGGATATCGGTGCGCGCTTCCTGGCCGGAACACTGTCGCGGCTGCAGGCCGGCAAGGACCGCGACCTGACGATCGTTGTCGCCACCTCTGGCGATACCGGTGCCGCCGTGGCGGCAGCCTTCCACCGCCAGCCGGGCGTGCGTGTGGTGGTGCTGTACCCGGATGGCCGCGTGTCACCGCGCCAGGCGCATCAGCTTGGCTGCTTCGGCGACAACATCCAGGCGCTGCGTGTGGCCGGGGCGTTTGACGATTGCCAGGCCATGGTCAAGCAGGCGCTGGCCGACCGTGACCTGCAGGCGCAGGTGCCGCTCAGCTCGGCCAACAGCATCAGCCTGGGCCGGCTGCTGCCGCAGATGAGTTACTACGCACATGCGGCGTTGACCCATTACGCAGCGCATCGTCGTCGGCTCAACCTGGTGGTGCCGACCGGCAATCTGGGCAATGCGATGGCCGCAGTGCTGGCGCGCGCGCTGGGCGTTCCGATCGGGCAGATCGTGCTGGCGACCAATGCCAATGCGGTGCTGCCGGCGTACTTCAACGGTGGCGACTATCAGCCGCAGGCCAGTGTGGCCACGGTTGCCAACGCAATGGATGTGGGGGCGCCCAGCAACTTTGAACGCCTGCGCTGGCTTTACCTCGGAGATGACGCCGAGCTGCGCGCTGCGTTCCGCGCGTTCGCGGTGGATGACGTGACCATCCGCGCGACGATTGCGGCGGCGCATGCCAGCAACGGCGAACTGTTCTGCCCGCATACGGCCACAGCGGTGAAGGTGCTGCAGGACCTGCGTGCGCGCGGCGCCAAGGGCGACTGGGCGGTGGTGGCCACGGCGCACCCGGCCAAGTTCGAGGCCGTGGTCGAGCCGCTGATCGGCGAAACGGTGGCGGTGCCGCCTGCGCTGGATGCGTTGCTGCAGCGGCCCGCGCACGCGGAACCGTTGGCCGCGGAGTATGCGGCGTTGCGCGAGGTGTTGCTGCGTTGACCGGAGATGGACGTGGTTGCCGGCCAGCGTGCGCAACCCGTCCTCGTCGAGGATCTCCACCACGTTCAGGTGGGGCAGGGCGATCAACCCCTGCTGGCGCAGCTTGGTGAAGGTACGGCTGACCGTTTCCATGGTCAGGCCCAGATGGTCGGCGATGTCGCCACGCCCCATCGGTAGCGAGACGCGCAGGCCATCGCCACCCAGCTTGGCCTCGCGCGCGGCCAGGCGCAGCAGGAAGTCGGCCACTTTCTCGGCCGGCTGCAGCCGCGCCAGTGCCAGCGCGGCATCCTGGGCGGCGTCCAGCTCCTGGCAGGCACGCTGCAGCAGCTTGCGTTCCAGGTGCGGGAAACGGCTGCGAAGCGCCTTCATCTGCGGCAGCGCGACACGGCATACGCGGCTGTCTGCGATGGCCTCGATATCGTAGCGGTGGTGGTCACTGCCGCTCAGGCCCAGGTAGTCGCCAGGAAGCACGAAGCCATTGATCTGGCGGCGGCCATCGGCCAGGGTGCGCACCAGGCGCAGGGCACCGCCGGTCAATGTATAGACATGGTCGCGCTCTTCGCCGGTGCGGGCCAGGGTACTGCCCATGCTGACCTGCTGGGAAACGGTGACCTGTTCCAGTGCCTGCACTTCATCGGGCGACAGCGCCGAGCACACCGCAAGGTGGCGAACCGAGCAGTGCAGGCAGTCCAGCGTGTTGCAGGACGGCGAGGCGGGATCGTTGGTGGCGGGCGGAGCGCCGGAAGGCCGTGACATGTTGCGGGGGCGTATCGCGGGCGGGGAGGGCCTTATGATACTTCAAGCGGCCGTTCGACCCTGCCCGAGGCGGGGGCGCTAGAATGTCGCCCCCTCCCACGTCCCGTTCCAGCAGGAGTTCCGCCCGTGATCAAGCCCCGTACCCCGCCCGGCACCCTTGAACTGTTGCCGCGCGAGCAGATTGCGTTCCAGCGCATGCTGGACGTGATCCGTCGCAACTACGAGCGCTTCGGGTTCCTGCCGGTGGAGACGCCGGTGTTCGAGCTGTCCGACGTGCTGCTGACCAAGTCCGGTGGCGAGACCGAGCGCCAGGTGTATTTCGTGCAGTCCACCGGTGCGCTGGCCAACGCCGCCGAATCGGGTGACCGTTCGCTGCCGGAAATGGCGCTGCGCTTCGACCTGACCGTGCCGCTGGCGCGCTACGTGGCCGAGCACGAGCATGAACTGACCTTCCCGTTCCGTCGCTACCAGATGCAGCGGGTGTACCGCGGCGAGCGCGCCCAACGCGGCCGCTTCCGTGAGTTCTACCAGTGCGACATCGACGTGATCGGCAAGGACAGCCTGAGCGTGCGATACGACGCCGAAGTGCTGGCGGTCATCCACGCGGTGTTCTCGGAACTGCGCATCGGTGACTTCAGCATCCAGCTGAACAACCGCAAGCTGATGCGTGGCTTCTTCGAGAGCCTGGGCGTGGCCGAGGGCGAGCGCCAGCTGGCAGTGCTGCGCGAAGTGGACAAGCTGGACAAGCGCGGCGCCGATTACGTGCGCGAGACGCTGGTGGGCGAGGGCTTCGAGATTCCGGCCGAGCAGGTCGAGAAGATCCTGGCGTTCGTGGCCGTGCGTTCGCAGGGCCATGCCGATGCACTGGCGCAGCTGGCCACGCTTGAAGCCGACGCCGGTTCTTCGGAGATCCTGCGTACCGGCGTCGCCGAACTGCGCGAAGTGCTGCAGCTGGTGCAGGCGCTGGGCGTGCCGGAAACCGCGTACTGCCTGAATTTCTCCATTGCGCGCGGCCTGGACTACTACACCGGCACCGTCTACGAGACCACGCTGACCGACCACCCGCAGATCGGTTCGATCTGCTCGGGCGGCCGCTACGAAGACCTGGCCAGCCACTACAGCAAGTCGAAGCTGCCGGGCGTGGGCATCTCCATCGGCCTGTCGCGCCTGTTCTGGCAGCTGCGCGAAGCCGGCCTGATCGATGGCATCGAGGGCAGCAGCGTGCAGGCGCTGGTGGCGCTGATGGACGAGCAGGGCATGCCGCAGTCGCTGGACATCGCGCGCCGCCTGCGCGCCGGTGGCATCAATACCGAAGTGCAGATGGAGCCGAAGAAGATCGGCAAGCAGTTCCAGTACGCCGCCAAGGCCGGCATCCGCTTCGTGGTGCTGGCCGGCGAGGACGAGCTGGCGCGCGGCGTGGTGGCAGTGAAGGACCTGCTGCGCGAGCAGCAGTTCGAAGTCTCCCGCGACGAGCTGGCCAGCACCCTGCAGGTCGAGCTGGAGCAATCGAAGGTGATGTAACGGCCCCTGGCAGCATGCAGCGCTTCAACGAAACGCCCACCAACCGGTGGGCGTTTTCGTTTCCGGGCCCCGTTCCGGGGTCAGAGCCGTTTTCCTCTGGAAAACAGATCCGACCCCAGCCGTCCCGACAGCTCGCGACCACCTGTCGAGGGCGGGGTCGGTCCGGAACCCAGCTGTGCCGATGCTCCGCCCTCTGTGGGTGCGGGGCAGCTGCCCTGCCGCCCCAAACCCTGCATTTGACGCACCGCGCAAGAATGCGCTAATGTACTAACGCGCTATTACATTGATGCATGGAAACGACCCCGTGAAAGCCCGCCCCGAAATTGCCGCCAAAGACCCGAAGGCCGACCTTGAAGCCCTGGCCCGGGCCTTTGCCGCCCTGCGCGAGCCGGAACAGGTCGAGGCCTTCCTGCGCGATCTGTGCACACCGGCCGAGCTGGAAGCCATGGCCGACCGCTGGAAGGTGGTGCCGCTGCTGCAGCAGGGCGTGCCGTATCGCGAGATCCACGAGCGCACCGGGGTCAGCGTGACCACCACCGGACGGGTGGCGCGAACGCTCGAGCATGGCCATCGAGGCTATGCCGCCGCCATCGACCGCCTTGCTTCGCGCTGATCCGCGCCCCGTTCCGAACTTCGAGACCTCCCCCATGAGTGCAACCCAGGCAGCGCCGGCACGAGACCGGCTGCGTATCGCCATCCAGAAGAGTGGCCGGCTGGCCGAACCCGCGCGCAACCTGCTCAGCGCCTGCGGCCTGAGCTGGCGCGAGAGCCGCGACAAGCTGTTCTGCTACGGCGAATCGCTGCCGGTGGACCTGCTGCTGGTGCGCGACGACGACATCCCCGGCCTGATCGCCGACGGCGTCTGCGACCTCGGCATCGTCGGCCGCAACGAGCTGGACGAGCAGGCTGCGGCACGTCGCCAGATCGGCCTGCCGGATGCCTACCAGGCACTGCGCGGACTGGGCTTTGGCCAGTGCCGGCTGATGCTGGCGGTACCCGAGGAGTGGCAGTGGCAGGGACCGGCGCAGCTGGCCGGTGCCCGCATCGCCACCAGCTACCCGGCCATCCTCAAGCAATGGCTGGCCGAACAGGGCGTGGACGCACAGGTGGTCGAGCTGTCCGGGTCGGTGGAAATCGCCCCGCGCCTGGGTACCGCCGACCTGATCTGCGATCTGGTCTCCAGCGGCGCCACGCTGCGCGCCAACCAGCTGACCCCGGTGCACAACCTGCTCGACAGCGAGGCGGTGCTGGCCGGTGCGGTGCGCGTGCCGGATGATGCACGTGCATCGCTGCGCGCGATGCTGCTGCGCCGCCTCGACGGCGTGGTGCAGCGCCAGGACCGCAAGCTGTTGATGTTCCGCGCCAGCGAGGATCGCGTCGACGCGCTGGCGCAGCTGCTGGCCGATGCCGAGCCGCTGGTGCGGCTGCCGGCCGACGGCGGCGCACTGCGCCTGCAGACCATGTGCCCGGGCCCGCTGAGCTGGCAGCGCATGGAGGAACTCGAGCGCGCCGGCGCGCAGGGCTTGATGGTACTGAGCGTGGAGCGGTCGCTGGCATGAACCGTCTGATCTGGTCCCGACTTGATGAGGCCGCGCGCAGTGCGGCACTGACCCGCCCGGTGCAGACCGTGGCGCAGCAGACCCGCGATGCGGTGGCTACGCTGATTGCACAGGTGCGCGGGCAGGGCGATGACGCGCTACGTGCGATTACCGCACGTTTCGACGGCGTCGAGCTGCCATCGTTCGAAGTGAGCGAAGCCGAGTTCGCAGCGGCCGATGCCGCCGTCCCCGCCGAGCTGCGCCAGGCGATGGTCGAAGCTGCCGAACGCATCGCCCGCTTCCACGCCGCCGGCATGGGTACGCGGTATGCCGTGGAAACCGCACCGGGCGTGGTCTGCGAACGCATGCTGCGCCCGATCGGCCGCGTCGGCCTGTACGTGCCGGCCGGCAGCGCACCGCTGCCGTCCACCGCGTTGATGCTGGGCGTGCCCGCGCAGCTGGCCGGCTGCCCGCAGGTGGTGCTGTGCACGCCGCCACGCGCCGACGGCACGGCCGATCCTGCGGTGCTGGTGGCCGCACGCCTGACCGGCGTGCAGCGCGTGTTCAAGCTGGGCGGCGCCCAGGCCATCGCTGCGATGGCTTACGGCACGGCCAGCATTCCGGCCTGTGACAAGCTGTTCGGGCCGGGCAACAGCTTCGTGACCGAAGCCAAGCAGCAGGTCGCACAGGACGGCGCCGCCGCCATCGACATGCCGGCCGGTCCCTCCGAAGTGCTGGTGATTGCCGATGCAGGTGCAAACCCGGCGTTCGTTGCAGCCGACCTGCTGTCGCAGGCCGAGCACGGCCCGGATTCGCAGGTGCTGCTGCTGACCGACGATACCGCGATGCTGGCGGCGGTCGAGGCCGAAGTCGAGCGCCAGGTGGCCTTGCTGCCGCGCCAGCAGATCGCACGCCAGGCGCTGTCGGCCTCGCGGCTGATCCAGGTCGACTCGTTGGACGAAGCCTTCGCGATCAGCAACCGCTATGCACCGGAGCACCTGATCCTGGCATTGCGTGATCCGCGTGCGTGGCTGGACAAGGTGCAGGCGGCCGGCTCGGTGTTCCTGGGTGATTACACCCCCGAGGCACTGGGCGACTACTGCAGCGGCACCAACCACGTGCTGCCCACCGCGGGTGCCGCACGCGCCTACAGTGGTGTCAGTGTGGCCAGCTTCCAGAACCTGATCAGCGTGCAGAGCGCCAGCGCCGCCGGCCTGGCAGCGATTGGCGGCTGCGCGCGCATCATCGCCAGTGCCGAAGGCCTGGATGCACATGAACGTGCGGTCGCAGTGCGCATGGAGGTGGCAGCATGAACGCGGCTATCGATGATGTGCTGGCACTGGTTCGCCCGGATCTGCAGGCCTTCGCCGGCTACAGCTCGGCGCGCAGTGCGGCGGTGCAGGGCGAGGTCTGGTTGAACGCCAATGAATCGGCCTGGGCCAATCCCGCTGATGCCGCGGGCAGCAGCCGGCGCTATCCCGAACCGCAGCCGTTGGCATTGCGCGAGGGACTTGCGGCGCTGTACGGCGTGACGCCACAGCAGCTGCTGATCGGTCGCGGCAGCGACGAAGCCATTGATCTGCTGGTGCGTGCCCTGTGCGTGCCGGGCCGCGATGGCGTACTGGTCACGCCGCCGGTGTTCGGCATGTACGCCGTCTGCGCACGCCTGCAGGGCGCCGCATTGATTGAAGTGCCGCTGGTGGACAGCGAGGATGGCCTGCGCGCCGATCTGGATGCGGTGATCGACACCGCCAGGGCGCGCAATGCCAAGCTGGTGTTCCTGTGCGCACCGTCGAACCCGGCCGGCAGTGATATCGCCCTGGACGAGGTCGAACGGGTGGCGGTTGCGTTGCGCGGGCAGGCACTGGTGGTGGTGGACGAGGCCTATGTCGAGTACGCGCAGCGTCCGTCGGCGACCACGTTGCTGGCCGTGCACGCCAACCTGGCGGTGCTGCGCACGCTGTCGAAAGCACACGCACTCGCGGCCGCGCGCATTGGAACGCTGATCGCCGCGCCGGAACTGATTGCCGTGCTGCGCCGCTGCCAGGCGCCGTATCCGGTGCCGACCCCGTGCGCGGAACTGGCCGTGCAGGCCCTGCAGCCGGCCGCGCTGGCACGCACCGCCGAGCGCGTGGCCACGGTCATCGCCGAGCGCGAACGCCTGCGAACGGCACTGGCCAGCCTGCCCGGTGTACGCCGGGTGTACGCCTCGTCCGGCAACTACCTGCTGGTCCGCTTCGCCGATGCGCAGGCGGCGTTCGATACGCTGCTTGCTGCAGGGGTGGTGGTGCGCGACCAGCGCGCCGCGCCGCAGCTGGGCGATGCGCTTCGCATCAGCATCGGCAGCCCGGAAGAGAATGACCGCGTGCTCGCGGCCCTGTCGGCGCGGAGGGCCGCAGCATGACCCCGATCCTGTTCATCGACCGCGACGGCACCCTCATCGAGGAGCCGTCCGATTTCCAGATCGACGCCTACGAGAAGCTGCGCTTCGTGCCGCAGGTGATCCCGGCGCTGCTGAAGCTGCGGGATGCCGGCTACCAGTTCGTGATCGTCACCAACCAGGATGGCCTGGGCAGCGACAGCTACCCGCGTGCCAGCTTCGATGGCCCCAACGAGCTGATGCTGCAGATCTTCGAAAGCCAGGGCATCACTTTCCGTGACGTGCTGATCGACTGCAGCTGGCCGCACGACAATGCGCCGACCCGCAAGCCGGGCATCGGACTGATGACGGCTTATCTGCAGGACCGCAGCATCGACTGGGCGCGTTCGGGCATGGTCGGCGATCGCATCACCGACCTGCAGTTTGCCGACAACCTCAACATCCGCGGTTTCCAGCTGCGCACCGCGCAGTTTGGTGGCGAGTGGGATTGGCCGGGTATTGCCCATGCGCTGGCCGATGCGCCGCGCACCGCCGTGGTCCAGCGCAACACGAAAGAAACGAAGATCCGCGTCGAACTGGACCTGGATTGCGCGGGTGATGCACGCATCTCCACCGGCCTGCCGTTCTTCGACCACATGCTGGAACAGATCGGCAAGCACGGTGGCTTCGCGCTGGACATCCAGGCCGAGGGTGACCTGCACATCGACGAACACCACACCATCGAGGATACGGGGCTGGCCCTGGGCCAGGCGCTGCGCGAGGCGCTGGGCGACAAGCGCGGCATCGGCCGCTACGGTTTCACCCTGCCGATGGACGAGACGCTGGCCAGCGCTGCGCTGGACTTCAGTGGCCGCCCGTACTTCGTGTTCGAGGGCGAGTTCAAGCGCGAACGCGTGGGCGATATGCCGACCGAGCTGGTGCCGCATTTCTTCCGCTCGCTGTGCGATGCCAGCGGCCTGAACCTCAACCTGCAGGTACGCGGCGACAACGATCACCACAAGGTGGAGGCGTGCTTCAAGGCCCTGGCCCGCGCGCTGCGTCCGGCGCTGGCCCGGCAGGGCACGGCACTGCCGAGCACCAAGGGGGCGCTGTGAGTGACGTTGCGCTGATCGATGCCGGCGGCGCCAACCTGGGCTCGGTGCGCTACGCACTGGAGCGCCTGGGTGCGACTGTGCGGCTGGTGCGCGATGCGGACGGTCTGGTCGGTGCGCAGCGGGTGATCCTGCCCGGCGTCGGCGCCGCCGGTCCCGGCATGCAACACCTGCATGCGCAAGGCCTGGTGGAACCGCTGCAGCGACTGGAGGTGCCGCTGATGGGAATCTGCCTGGGCATGCAGCTGCTGTTCGAACGCTCCGAGGAGGCGGGTGTGGAGACACTGGGACTGATTCCCGGCGTGGTGCGCAAGCTGGTGCCGGCCTGCGGCATCCGGGTGCCGCACATGGGCTGGAACCGCCTGCTGCCGCTGCGCGAATCGCTGCTGCTGCGCGGCGTGCCGGAGCGTGCCAGCGCCTACTTCGTGCACAGCTACGCCGCGCCCCTCAATACCCACACCGTCGCTGCCTGCGACCACGGCGGCCTGTTCACTGCCGTGGTGGAGCAGGGGCGTTACTACGGCGCACAGTTCCACCCCGAGCGCTCCGGCGAGACCGGCTCGCTGATGCTGCGCAATTTTCTCGAGGGCACTGCTGCATGAGTTTCATCGTCTACCCCGCGCTGGATATCCGCGACGGCCGCGTGGTGCGGCTGCGCCAGGGCGACTACGCGCAGGAAACCTCGTATGGCGACGATCCGTTGCCACGCGCGCAGGCCTTCGCCGCGCAGGGTGCGCAGTGGATGCATCTGGTCGATCTGGACGCTGCGCGCGCCGGTGGCTATACGCTGGCGCCGCTACTGTCGTCGATCCGCGCGCAGACATCGCTGCAGGTGCAGACCGGCGGTGGCGTGCGCGGCCGCGACGATGTGGCGCGCATCCTCGATGCCGGCGCCGGTCGCGTGGTGGTCGGCTCGCTGGCGGTGCGTCGCCCCGATGAAGTGGTCGGCTGGCTAGAGGAATTCGGCGCCGATCGCATCACGGTTGCGCTGGACGCGCGCCAGGACGCACAGGGGCAGTGGCAATTGCCGGTGCACGGTTGGACCGAGAACGCCGGAGTGACCCTGGATGACCTGGCCCAGCGCTACGCGCGCGCCGGCATGCGCCACCTGCTGTGCACCGATATCGCTCGGGACGGCATGCTGGCCGGGCCCAACATCAGCCTCTACCAGCACCTGTCGGCGCTGCTGCCGGGCGTGGCCGTGCAGGCCTCCGGTGGCATCCGTGACGTAGCCGATGTGGCCGAGGCCCGTGCCGCCGGCTGCGGCGGTGCGATTCTCGGCAAGGCACTGCTGGAGCAGCGCATGGACCTGGCGGAGGCACTGGCATGTTGAGCCGCCGCATCATTCCCTGCCTGGACGTGCGCGATGGCCGCGTGGTCAAGGGCGTGCGCTTCCGCGACCACGTCGACATGGGCGACATCGCCGAGCTGGCGCAGCGCTATCGCGACCAGGGGGCGGACGAGCTGGTGTTCTATGACATCGGCGCCAGCCCCGAGGCGCGTTCGGTCGACGTGGCGTGGATCGAGCGCATCGCACGCTTGATCGACATTCCGTTCTGCGTGGCCGGTGGCATCGACAGTGTGGAAACCGCGCGCCGCGTGCTGTTTGCCGGTGCCGACAAGGTGTCGATCAACTCGCCGGCGCTGGGGCGCCCGGAGCTGATCACCGAGCTGGCGGACGAGTTCGGCGTGCAGTGCGTGGTGGTGGGCGTCGATTCGGTGCGCGAGGCCGACGGGCAATGGCGGGTGCGTCGTTTCAGCGGCGATCCGGATAAGACCCAGGCGGTGCCGCTGCGCACCCTGGACTGGATCGTCGAAGCACAACGGCGTGGCGCGGGCGAGATCGTACTGAACTGCATGGACAGCGATGGCGTGCGCCGTGGCTACGATGTCGTGCAGCTGCAACAGGCGCGGGCACTGTGCCAGGTACCGTTGATCGCCTCCGGCGGTGCTGGTGCGATGGAGCACTTCGCCGAAGCCTTTGACCAGGCCGACGTCGACGGCGCGCTGGCCGCCAGCGTGTTCCACAGCGGCGCGATCGCCATTCCGGAATTGAAGCGCTACCTGCGCGGACAGCAGATCGAGGTGCGGGATGTCTATTGAAGTCAGGCCGTCGTTGGACGCATTGCAGGCGCTGGACTGGGCCAAGGGTGACGGCCTGCTGCCGGCGGTGGTTCAGGATGCCGATACCCTGCAGGTACTGATGCTGGGCTATGTGAGTGCCGAATCGCTGGCGGCCACGCTGGCCATCGGCCACATGACCTTCTTCAGCCGCAGCAAGCAGCGGTTGTGGACCAAGGGCGAACAGTCCGGCAACGTGCTGGTGGTGCAGTCGATCAGCGTCGACTGCGATGCCGATACCTTGCTGGTGATGGCGCGGCCGGCGGGGCCAACCTGCCACACCGGTGCAGCGAGCTGCTTTGACCAGGCGCCGAAGGATTTCCTGGGCGGGCTGGGCCAGCTGGTGGCGATGCGTGAGGCGCAACGCCCGCCGGGCAGCTACACCACCAGCCTGTTCGAGGGCGGCATCCGCCGTATCGCACAGAAGGTGGGCGAGGAGGGCGTGGAGACCGCCCTGGCGGCGGTGGCGCAGGATGATGAGGCGTTGCTGGGCGAGGCCTCGGACCTGCTGTACCACCTGCTGGTGCTGCTGCGCGCGCGCGGGCTGTCGCTGGATGATGCGCGCGCGGTGCTGGAAAAACGCCATCGTTGACGTGCGGTAGTGCCGGCCGCTGGCCGGCAAGCCCCGGATGCCCGACGTTCATGAGGCTGCCGGCCAGCGGCCGGCACTACCGGCATGCGTCATCGCGTGCGCGATGTCATCAACGGAATCTACAATAGGCGGTCTTTCTTTACCCGGACCGCCCATGAAACTGCCTGCCGCCTGGCTGTGCTGCCTGTTGCTGACCTCGCCGGCCTGGGCCGCGGATACCGTGGTCACCGGCAAGGTCTATCTGGAGCGCGACGGCAAACCCGGCCGCGGTGCGACCGATCCGGGCCTGGCCGGCGTGCAGGTCTCCAACGGCGAGGCCATCGTCAAGACGGCTGCAGACGGCAGCTACAGCCTGCCGGTGCGTGATGGCCAGACCGTGTTCGTGATCAAGCCCGATGCGTATTCCTTTCCGAAAGCGGCCGACGGCCTGCCTTCGTTCTGGCGGCACTATCGCCCGAACGGTTCGCCGGCGTTGAAGTACGGCGGCATCGCCGCGACCAGCGACGTCACCCGCAACTGGGATTTCGCCCTGCAGTCGGATCGCCATGACAGTCGGCGCGGCTTCCAGATGCTGGTGTTCACCGATTCGCAGACCGCCAGCCTGAAGGATATCGGCTACTACCAGCAGTCGATCGTCGCGCCATTGGTGGGAAAGACCAAGGCGCGCATGGGCACCACCCTGGGTGACATCGTCAACGACGACCTGACCCTGTATCCGGCGATCAACAAGGTCACCACCGGACTTGGCGTGCCGTGGTTCCATGTGCCGGGCAACCACGATCTCGACTTCGATGCGGCCAGCGACGAACACTCGCTGGACAGCTGGCGCAACATCTACGGTCCAGACACCTATGCGGTGGAAGAGGGCGGCGCCAGTTTCGTGTTCCTGGACGACGTGGTGTTCGACCCCAAGGCCAAGCCGAAGTACATCGGCGGCCTGCGCGAAGACCAGTTCGCCTTCCTCGCCAGCTACCTGAAGGGCCTGCACAAGGATCGCCTGCTGGTGCTGGGCATGCACATCCCGCTGTTCGACGCGGCGCCCGGACGCGAGACCTTCCGCCATGCCGACCGCCAGCGCCTGTTCGACCTGCTGAAGGACTTCCGCAACGTGCTGGTGCTCAGCGGCCACAGCCACACCCAGCAGCACGTCTACCATGGCAAGGCCGAGGGCTGGAACGGCGACAAGCCGCTGCACGAATACAACGTCGGCGCCAACTGCGGTGCGTTCTGGTCAGGCGTGAAGAATGCCGCCGGCGTGCCGGACAGCACCATGAGCGATGGCACGCCGAAGGGCTATGCGTTGCTCGACGTGGCCGGCAATGGCAGCTACAGACTGCAGTACCGCGTGGCCGGAAAACCGGCCAGCGAGCAGATCGGCCTGCATGCGCCGAAGGTGCTGCGCCAGGGCGCCTACCCGGCCTGGGGCATCTATGCCAACGTCTACATGGGTGAGGATGCCAGCGTGGTCGAGTACCGCGTCGATGGAGGCGCCTGGCAGCCGATGAAGCAGGTCAGCCAACCCGATCCGCGCCTGATGGTGGAGAACGTGGCCGACGATCTTGCAGACAGCCTGCGTGGCTACGACCGCTCGCCGGAGGCCACCGCATCGCCGCACCTGTGGCGTGGCGCGCTGCCGACCGATCTGGCCGTGGGCAGCCACAAGGTCGAGGTACGCTCCACCCAGCCTGATGGTGCAGTGTTCACCGCCAGCACCAGCTACAGCCTGCAGACTGCCCAGCCCTGATCCACGGCGCCGCTGCCCAACGCGAAAGGACCCCGCATGGATATCCGCTTCATGGCCGGCACCACGCCGGTGACCCTCAGCCGCCACTGGTTCACCGGCGCGATGCAGTTGCAGAGCGCCACCGAGACGGTCTGGGTGCAGCACCCGCTGCATCCGGGCACCCACTTCTCGTTCTCGCTGGTACAGTCGTGGCTGCGCCACATCGCCGGCCACGAAGTGCTGGTCGAGCGCACCCGGCCGCTGCTGTTCGCCGGCTTCCGCCCGCAGCGGCTGCGGGTGCTGGTGGATGGCGTGCAGGTGGCCGAACAGGAAGGCATGTAGGCCAACCTGAACCATCGGCGCGCTAGGCAAAGCCGCCCCGATGCCTGAGAATCGGGGCGATTCAATCGATCCAAGCAGGCCAGCGTGACCATCGCAGCAGCGTCCCCGGTTTCCTCCGACTCCGCCCGCGGCGGTCTTCCGCGCCATCTGGTCGTCGCCGATGTCGGCGGCACCTTTGCCCGCCTTGCGCTGGCTGAAACCCAACCCGGCCAGGCGCCGCTGCTGGGCAGCCATCGCACCTATGCCTGCGCCGAGCATCCCAGCCTGGCGGCGATCCTGGCCGATTTCACCGCAGGCCTTGGCCAGCCGGTGCAGACCGCGGTGGTGGCCATTGCCGGCCTGCTCGATGGCGATGTGCTGATCAATTCCAACCTGCCATGGACGGTCTCGCTGTCGGCCACCCGCGCGCAGTCCGGGTTGGGCGAACTGCAGCTGATCAACGATTTCGAGGCGGTGGCGCTGGCCATCCCTTATCTGCAGCCGGACACGCTGGTGCCGCTGAACGGCGATGCTGATCCGGCGCAGGCATTCCCGGCGCTGGTGCTGGGTGCCGGTACCGGCCTGGGCGCCGCACTGCGCTTTGCCGACGGCGAGCGCCCGGTGCTGGCCAGCGAGATCGGCCATGCCGCGCTTGGCGCCGGCAACGCGCTGGAACTGCAGGTGCTGGGCAAGCTGCTGCAGCGTTGGGCGCACGTGGACAACGAACGCGTGCTGTCCGGCAGCGGTCTGATGAACCTGTATCCGTGCCTGTGCGAACTGCGCGGCGTCACCCCGGTGTGGACCAGCACCGAGGCACTGATCGGCGCCGCACGCAGCGGCGAGGATGCGCTGGCCGTGGAAACGCTGCAGGTGTTCTGCGCGTGGCTGGGCAGCCTGGCCGGCGACGCAGCGATCGCCGTCGGTGCGCGCTCGGTGTACCTCGCCGGGGGCATTTCCGCGCATGTGCAGGATTTCCTGGCCGATGGCCGCTTCCGTGAGCGCTTCCTCAACAAGGGCGTGCTGACCGAGGTGCTGCGCCAGGTGCCGGTATGGCGCGTGGAGCACGGCCAGTTGGGCGTGCTCGGCGCAGCGGTCTGGCACGCCGCACGGCAGCCCACGCACGACTGATCGGCAGGGTCGGCATCGGGCCGGCCGTGCATTGCAGACTGGGAGGGGAAGATGGTGGATCGCAGGCAGTTCCTGCAGGCCGGTGCACTGGCTGCAGGCATGGCGGCCTTGCCGGGCGTGCAGGCGCGCACGCAGGGTGGGGCCAAGGTGGTTTCGACCTGGGACTTCGGCGTACCGGCCAACCAGGCCGCGTGGAAGGTACTGGCGCAGGGCGGCAGCGCGCTGGATGCGGTGGAAGCAGGCGCACGCTGGGCCGAGAGCGAGCTGTGCAACCCCACCGTCGGCCATTGTGGCAACCCGGATCGCGACGGCGTGCTGAGCCTGGACGCGAGCATCATGGATGGCGATGGCCGTTGTGGCGCCGTGGCCGCGCTGGTCGACATCCTGCATCCGGTGTCGGTGGCCCGCAAAGTGATGGAGAACAGCCCACACGTGCTGCTGGTGGGCGAGGGCGCGCAGCAGTTCGCGATGCAGCAGGGTTTCGAGCGCAGGCACCTGTTGACGCCGCAGGCCGAAGCGGCCTGGCGCGAGTGGCTGAAGACGGAGAAGTATCAGCCGCAGATCAACGCCGAGCGCCGTGGTATTCCCGGCAACAGCGACAACCACGACACCATCGGCATGCTGGCGCTGGATGCCAAGGGCCACCTTGCCGGTGCCTGCACCACCAGCGGCATGGCCTGGAAGCTGCACGGCCGGGTCGGCGACAGCCCGATCATCGGTGCCGGCCTGTATGTCGACAACGACGTGGGCGCGGCCACTGCTTCGGGCGTGGGTGAAGAGATGATCCGCAACGCCGCTTCGTTCCTGGTGGTCGAACTGATGCGCCAGGGGCGCTCGCCGGCACAGGCCTGCCGTGAAGCCATCGACCGCGTGGTGCGCAAGCGCCCCGAAGCGAGCAAGACATTGCAGGTGTGCTTCCTGGCCATGAACAAGCAGGGCGAGGTGGGCGCCTACGCGTTGCATCGCGGCTTCGTCTACGCCGTGTGCGATGGGCAGCGCCAGGATGACCTGCGCGACTCGCCGTCGATCTACACGAGCACCCAGGCGTGAGCACGCGGCTGACCCTGGAGGTTGCCAGTAACTCGCTGGCCTCGGCGCTGGCCGCCCAGGCCGGCGGCGCCGACCGCATCGAGCTGTTCGACAACCTGGCCGAGGGTGGCACCACGCCGTCGTTCGCCAGCATCGCGATTGCGCGCGAACGCCTGTCGATTCCGCTGTTCGTGCTGGTGCGACCACGCCCGGGCGACTTCCACTACGACGCGCTGGAAACCGAACTGATGCTGCGTGACATCGCGCAGTGCCGCGCGCTCGGCTGCGATGGCGTGGTGATCGGTGCGCTGGATGTGCAGGGCGGCATCGACGTGGCGCTGTGCCGTGAACTGGTGCAGGCTGCCGGGCCGCTGCAGGTGACCTTCCATCGCGCCTTCGATGCCGCCCGCGATCTGCCGGCGGCACTGGAACAGGTGATCGAACTGGGTTGCCAGCGCGTGCTGACCTCGGGCGGCCAGGTCAGTGCCGAGGCCGGTGCCGATGTGCTGGCGGGCCTGGTCACCCAGGCGGCGGGACGTATCACGGTGATGGCCGGCGCCGGGCTGGGCCCGGCCAATGTCGCCGCCGTCGCACGACGCAGCGGCTGCACCGAACTGCACGCCTCGGCCAAAGGCCTGCGGCGCTCGGCCATGCAGTTCCAGAACCCGGACCTGCGCGGGCTGGACCCGGACTGGAGCCAGACCGCCACCGCGACCGTGGCCGCGCTGCGTCAGGCCCTCGACGGCTGATCGCAGGGCCGGGGTCGGATCCCTTCGCAGAAGGGCTCCGACCCCGCTGCGGAACGCGCACCGGTTGCCGAAAAGTGACGCTTCTGACGTGCGCGGATGGCCAGTCAGTCTGCCAAACATCGGAACGCAGGGGCCTCTGTGTTTCCGGGTAGACGATCAAGCCAGGATTATTGACAGTGGGGTCCAACTCCCCCTGGCAATGATCCTCCTTCCGCATGCCTCGATTGCTCCTGCTATTTCTCTGTTTGCTGCACACCGCCGCAATAGCTGCAGAGGAAGGACAGCCCCCAGTGTTTATCTGGAAGGCGGTCGGACCCGAGGGCGGCGGCATCGACGATTTGCTGGGCGGCGTGACGCTGGCACCCTCTGCTACAGGCGTGTTCGTCGACGCACGGGTACATCGGATCGGGGAGAAGCGCTTTCGCGCGCTCTATCAGGTGTTCGATTCAAACGCTTCCAACCCGATGGGGCGCTGTGGCGCGGGGCGTGAGATCCATCTGTTCGTCTACGAATTGACCCTGCCGAAGCCCATTGAGCGCGGCAGGGTATTGATCAGCAGCTGCCTTGAGGCCCTGTCTCTGGCGAGCCAGAACTCAGGGCGACCCCACAGTGAATCCGACTTTTCCTCGGTCATCTGGCAGGGCGACGGGTTCACCATCGATTGGTGGGGTATCAGACACAGAGGCGATGCGTCGAGCCGCTACGCCCTCCGAAATGGCCACTTCGTCCCGACTCGATCGGGTGAGGGGAATCGCTGAGGGCGGACAAATCCGTTCCGCGCGCGATTGTCGCGATCGTGTCATTGACGTCTGCGCTGTTCACTCAGCGATGTTTCGCAACCCTTTGATTGTTCTGGATGCCGGCAGCCGATAGCGGCATTTCCTCGGGCATTGCTGCATCGCCGCATGCCCGGCGTGGTTCAGCTGTGCTTTAGTTTGGATCGATCCACAGGGGAGGGTGTCGGGACGGTCTTGAACCGATCCAGGTGCCCGGATCAGCCGTAGCGCCGCGCCACCACCCGTCCGTGCGTCCACACTTTCGAAGAGCAACCACCCATGGCTCAGATCGTCCGCAAGCGTCGTCACCTGCTGTCCCAGGCCCTGGTCCTGGCCCTGTTGCCCCTGGCTGCCAGCGCGCAGGAGGCCGCCAGTTCATCCACCAAGGATCTCGACGCGGTCACCGTCACCGGCTCGCGCATCAAGCGCGCCAGCGTCGAAGGCCCGGCACCGGTCAACGTGATCACCGCCGCGCAGATCCAGAAGGAAGGCTTCGTCAGCGTGTACGACGCGCTGAAGACCCTCACCGAAGCGACCGGCACTGTTGAAGCCGCCTCGCAGTGGGGTTCGCATACGCCCAATGCCAGCGGCCTGAACCTGCGCGGGATGGGCCCGAACCGCTCGCTGCTGCTGGTCAACGGCCGTCGCGTGGCCGACTACCCGCTGCCCTATGGCGGCGAAACCAACTTCTCCAACTACGGCAACATTCCGGCTGCGGCGGTGGAACGCATCGAAGTGCTGACCGGTGGCGCCTCGGCCATCTATGGCTCGGATGCGATCGCCGGCGTGGTCAACGTCATCCTGAAGACCAACTACGACGGCGACGAGGTGCGCGTGCGTGGCGGCACCTCCACCGAGGGTGGGCGCGACACCTGGGACCTGTCCTGGGCCGGCGGCAAGACCGGTGACAACTGGAGCGTGACCTACGCGTTGCAGTACACCAAGCGCGATCCGTTGTTCGGCCGTGACCGCCCGCAGATGGACGATGCCGATGATGCGCCGTACCCGTCCTGGAACATGGAACAACGCAAGGTCGGCTTCCGTCCTACCGCCGGACTGGCGTTGATCCATCCGACCACGGGCCAGCGCCTGGCGCCGCCCACCGGCACCTGCGAGAAGTTCGGCAGTGAGTACTACACCGCCGATCGACTGGTCTACAACTACGCCGCCAACACCATCACCAACACCGGCCGCCTGTGCGGCATGAGCGCCGACTACGCCAACTGGCTGCTCACCGGCGGTGCCGAGAACGTGTCCGGCAACCTGTATGCCACCTTCGATTTCAGCAACGACCTGCAGGCCTGGACCAATCTGGCGGTCTACCGTTCCGAAGCGATCTGGGGCACCAATCCGCCCGGCGTGTCGCTGATCGACGATGACAAAGGCTACTACTGGGACGCCAACCGCAACCGTCCGATTCTTGGCGTGCGCCAGTTCACCCCGAATGAGGTTGGCGGGCTGGATACGTTGCGCAACACCAACCGCGAACTGTCCTGGGACTGGAGCGCCGGCCTGCGTGGCCGCCTCGCCGACCGCTTCGACTGGAGCGCCACGGTGGGGCGCTCGTACTACCGCGTGGAAGAACGGCAGAACGTGGTCGACAAGCAGAAGTCGTACGACTACTTCCTCGGCCCGAAGCTGGGCACCACGGCCGATGGCGAGGCGATCTACGCCTTGAACGAATCGCGCTGGTGGAATCCGCTGACGCCGGACCAGTACTGGCAGATGGGTACGGTGGCGAAGAACCGTGCGGCGTCCTGGGTCAACCAGGCCTCGGCGGATATCACCGGCGAACTGTTCCAGGGCTGGGCCGGCCCGATCTCGTTCGCCGCGGTGGCTGAAGTCGCGCAGCAGGGTTATCACCTCAGCCCCGACCCACGCGCCGGCATCGATTTCGACCTGCAGAACGTCGATCGCGGTGGCGGCGAGCGCACCCGCTATTCGGCCGGCGTCGAGTTCAAGATTCCGCTGCTGGACAGCGTGACCGCCACTGCGGCCGCGCGCTATGACCGCTATGGCAACTACAAGGCCGACGACAGCAGCGAAGCACTGAACATCGGCAGCCAGAAGGAAACCACCTGGAATGTCGGCCTGGAATGGCGCCCGGTTGAATCGTTGCTGGTGCGTGGCTCCTATGCCACCAGCTTCCATGCGCCGGACATGCATTACCTGCTGGGCCAGCCGAGCAGCTCCGAAGTGCAGACCTATGACCGCCTGCGCTGCATCCAGAGTGGCGCGTACCTGGTCAACAACTGCGGCGTGGGCAACACCGATGTCTGGTACACCTTCGACGTGAACCGGCGTGGCACGCCGCTGCTGCGCTCGGAAACCGGTGATTCGTGGACGGTCGGTTTCGTCTGGGACGTGATGCCGAACCTGTCGGTCAGTGCCGACTACTGGGCGATCAAGCTGGAAGACATGATCGTCGACGTCGGCGCCGATGAGGTGCTGGCCAGCGAGGCCGGCTGCCTGACCGGCAAGAACATCGATGGCACGCCATGGGCCAATCCGGCCGGTGGCGAATACTGCGCCGGCATCCTGGCCCGCGTGAACCGTGACAGCAGCGGCCGCCTGGTGTCGATCGAGCGCGGCCCGTTCAACCTGGCCAGCCGCGAAGTGCGTGGTGTCGACCTGACCGCACGCTATCGCCTGGAAACCGCGCAGTGGGGCAGCTTCCAGCTGGGCCTGAACTACACCAACCAGATCTCGACCAAGGAACAGCGCTACGCCAACGATCCGAATCCGGAACGCCGCGACCGCGACCTGCGCAGCAAGCTGCGCGCGAGCCTGGCCTGGCAGCGCGGCAACTGGAATGCCAATGTCTATGCCGACCGCGTGGGCTCGGTGCCGGGCGTGCGCTACCACTGGGGCACCGACCGCCTGGACAACCCCGGCGGCTGCCTGCCGTTCGCCGACGGCTACGTGCCCAGCGACAGCCCGTCGCTGAACTGCCTGGAGCCGGCGACACGTCCGGACGGCTCGCCGAACCCGAACCCCAATGCCGGGCAGCAGACGGCGCGCTACTACGGTCGAGTGGGGCCGTTCATCACCTGGAACTTCAACGTGGGCTACCAGGTGACCGAACACGCGAAGGTAAACGTGTACGTCAACAACGCCTTCAACGCAGCCAGCTGGAACCACAAGGACCCGTACAAGCTGGATTACGACTTCGCCCCGACCCGCCTGCTGGGGGCGGTCGGCCGCGAGTTCGCGTTGGAGTACGTGTTCACCTTCTGAGCAGACCCGCAGGGGGCGCCGGGCCTGATCCGCCTGGCGCCTCCGTCCGCTCAGCAGTTCCACGCCATGCGTGGATGAACCCCATCATGAACCCCCGGGGTGGCTGGATTTGACCTTCCCACGATGGCAAGGTTTAGCCTGTCCGCATCCAGAAGGAACCCCGGGAATCCGATCATGAGCATGCCCCGCGCCACTGCAGCCCCCGCAAGCCCTGCCACCATCAGCCTGCCCATCGAGGGAATGACCTGCGCCAGCTGTGTCGGCCGGGTCGAGGCGGCGCTGTCCAGGGTCGAAGGCGTGGGCAGTGTTTCGGTCAATCTGGCGACCGAGCGCGCGGATATCCGCCCGTCCGGTCCGGTCGATCGTGCCGCGTTGATCCAAGCGGTGGAGCGGGTGGGCTACGACGTGTCCCCCGCCACCGTTGAACTGGCCGTGGAAGGCATGACCTGCGCCTCCTGCGTGGGCCGCGTGGAGCGCGCGCTGCTGGCGTTGCCAGGCGTGAGCCAGGCCAGCGTGAACCTGGCCACGGAGCGTGCGACCGTGCGCGGCGTGGCTGATACGGCCGCCTTGGTTGCGGCCATCGACAAGGTCGGCTACGCCGCCCGCCCGATCGAGGCCGGTGTGCAGTCCGATGATGAAGCCGCTGAAAAGAAGGATGCCGAGCGCGCCGAACTGAAGCGCGACCTGATCGTGGCGACCGCGCTGGCGCTGCCGGTGTTCGTGCTGGAGATGGGCTCGCACCTGATTCCCGGCATGCACGAATGGGTGATGGCCACCATCGGCATGCAGGCCAGCTGGTACCTGCAGTTCGTACTGACCCTGCTGGTGCTGGCCATTCCCGGCCGCCGTTTCTACCAGAAGGGGTTCCCGGCACTGCTGCGGCTGGCGCCGGACATGAATTCACTGGTGGCGGTGGGCACCGCCGCGGCGTTTGGCTACTCGGTGGTGGCGACCTTTGCACCGCGGCTGCTGCCGCCGGGCACGGTGAACGTCTACTACGAAGCGGCCGCGGTCATCGTTGCGCTGATCCTGCTCGGCCGCTTCCTCGAGGCCCGCGCCAAGGGCCGTACCTCCGAAGCGATCAAGCGTCTGGTCAACCTGCAGGCCAAGGTCGCCCATGTGTTCCGTGACGGCCGCACCGTCGACATCCCGGTCAATGAAGTGCAGAGCGGCGACATGGTGGAAGTGCGGCCGGGCGAGCGCGTGCCGGTCGATGGCGAGGTGGTTGAAGGCCGCAGCTACATCGACGAATCGATGATCAGCGGCGAGCCGATCGCGGTCGAGAAGCAGCCGGGCAGCAGCGTGGTGGGCGGTACGGTCAACCAGAAGGGCGCACTGACGGTACGTGCCACGGCGGTGGGCGCGCAGACCATGCTGGCGCAGATCATCCGCATGGTCGAACAGGCGCAGGGCTCGAAGCTGCCGATCCAGGCGGTGGTCGACAAGGTCACGCTGTGGTTCGTGCCGGCGGTGATGCTGGCCGCGCTGGCGACCTTCCTGGTCTGGTTGATCTTTGGTCCGTCACCGGCGCTGAGCTTCGCGCTGGTCAACGCGGTAGCGGTGCTGATCATTGCCTGCCCGTGCGCGATGGGGCTGGCCACGCCGACCTCGATCATGGTCGGTACCGGCCGCGGCGCCGAAATGGGCGTGCTGTTCCGCAAGGGCGAAGCACTGCAGCTGCTGAAGGACGCGAAGGTGGTGGCGGTGGACAAGACCGGCACGCTGACCGAAGGCCGCCCGCGCCTGACCGACTTCGAGATCACGGACGGTTTCAATCGCAGCACCGTGCTGGCGGCGGTTGCCGCAGTGGAATCGCGCTCTGAGCATCCGATTGCCCGCGCCATCGTCGATGCAGCCACCGAGCAGGGCATCGCGCTGCCGTCGATGGTCGATTTCGAATCGGTCACCGGCATGGGCGTGCGTGCCAACGTTGATGGTGCGCGGGTGGAGGTCGGTGCCGATCGCTTCATGCGCGACCTGGGCGTGGACATCACTTTGTTCGCGACGCTGGCGGCAGAGCTGGGCACCCAGGGCAAGTCGCCGCTGTATGCCGCCATCGACGGCCGCCTGGCCGCAATCATCGCGGTATCCGATCCGATCAAGCCGAGCACGCCGGCCGCAATCGCGGCACTGCATCAGCTTGGCCTGAAGGTGGCGATGATCACCGGTGACAACGCTGGTACCGCGCAGGCGATCGCGCGCCAGCTCGACATCGACGAAGTGGTGGCCGAGGTGCTGCCGGAAGGCAAGGTCGAGGCGGTGCGCCGGCTGAAGGCCGCGCATGGTCATGTTGCGTTCGTCGGCGATGGCATCAACGATGCACCGGCGTTGGCCGAGGCCGATATTGGTCTGGCCATCGGCACCGGTACCGATATCGCGGTGGAATCGGCCGACGTGGTGCTGATGTCCGGCAACCTGCAGGGCGTGCCGAATGCCATCGCGCTGTCGAAGGCGACGCTGGGCAACATCCGGCAGAACCTGTTCTGGGCCTTCGCCTACAACACCGGGTTGATTCCGGTAGCGGCCGGCGTGCTGTACCCGGTCTGGGGCGTGCTGCTGTCGCCGGTGTTCGCGGCCGGTGCGATGGCCCTGTCCAGCGTGTTCGTGCTGGGCAACGCGCTGCGCCTGCGCCGCTACCAGCCGCCGATGGCGGATGCCGCCGCTGCCACCCACTGAAGGAGATCCGCATGAACATCGGTGAAGCTGCCAAGGCCTCCAGCGTGTCGGCGAAGATGATCCGCTACTACGAACAGATCGGCCTGATTCCCGCAGCTGATAGAACCGAGTCGGGCTACCGGGCGTATTCGCAGGCGGACATCCACCGCCTGCGTTTCATCCGCCGCGCGCGCGATCTTGGCTTCCAGGTGGCCGAGATCACTGATCTTCTGGGCCTCTGGAATGACACCTCGCGGCACAGTGCCGACGTGAAGCACCTGGCCGAACAGCACATTGCCGATCTTGAACAGCGCATCGAGCACATGCGGCAGATGGCCGACACGCTGAAATCGCTGATCAGTTGTTGTGCCGGCGACGAGCGGCCGGAGTGCCCGATCCTGCAGCGGCTGGGTGAGGACGATCAGACGCCGGTGCCGGTCGATACCGCGAAGACCGGTGCGGTGCGGCGGCGTACGCACAAGCATTGACTCGATATCGCATGCATGAAAAAGCCCGCCGGGTGCAGCGGCACCGGGCGGGCTTTCCTGTGTGAGACGGGGTAGGGGATCAGGCAGTACGCGGCGGGAAGCCTGCGTCGTTCACTGCGGCGAAGACGTCTTCCTGCGATGCGGTGGTCTGCACCTTGACCAGGCCGGTCGGCGGGTCGGCGACCACGCTGGCGTTGGGATCGATCTGCTGGATCGCACGGGTCACGCTGCGCGCGCAGCCGCCGCAGGTCATGCCATCGACATGGAATTCCATCTGTAGCTCCTTCGGTGCTCTTGGGGTGGAGTCAGTGTGCACCTTCCAACGATGTCAGGGTCAAGCGCCGGGCTGAACGAAAGGCAAGGCGCCGACAAAAAAAACGGCAGCCACCTGTACCAGCGCGGCTGCCGTGGAGGAACGTCCCCGCCAGGGCGGGGCGTGGGTTGCACCGGGGCGCGCCCGGGCAACCCGGTGTTGCCTTAGAACTTCCAGGTAGCGCCGAAGTACAGCTGGCGGCCTGCATAGGTATTGGAGACCAGGCGTGCCTTGGTGTCGCTTCCCAGGTGCACGCGCTGCTCGGACTTGGTGGCATTGATCACCGAGGCGGTCAGGGTCCAGTCCGGAGTCAGGTTGTAGGCCACGTTCAGGTCCAGCTGGTCATACGGCTCGGTGTAGACGGTGAGGCCATTGTTGAGCCCACCGACCACCTGGCCGCGACGGTTGAACGAGGCGCGCGCGAGGAACTTCTCGTTCTCGTAGAAGACCGTCACGTTGGCCTGGTTCTTGGCGCTGCCGACCAGCGGCGAGGAGCCGATTTCCTGCCCGTCCAGAACAATGGAAGCCAGGTTGGTGTCGTTGTAGGTGTAGTTGGCCTGCACGCCGAAGCCGAAATCGAAGGTGTACTGGCCATACAGCTCGACGCCCTGCGACACACCATCGCGGCCATTGGCCTGGGTCTCGTAGCGCTGCACGTTCACCGCTTCACCGTTGATGACCATGGGCGTGTCGCGCACCACCGGCAGGGTGAAGTTGTCCACGTTCTTGCGGAACAGGCTGACGCCGGCGACCGCGCCAGGCTGGAAGTACCACTCCAGGCCCAGGTCGAACTGGGTGGCCTTGAACGGCTCCAGCTGCTTGTTGCTGCCCTGGCCGACCCAGCCTGCGGTCGATGCGCCACCGGCAACGCGGCGATCATTGACGTACTCCTCGCTGTAGTAGCTCAGCGCGCCCGGTGCTGCGATATCGGTGTAGCCAGGGCGGGCGATCACCTTCGATGCGGCACCACGCAGCACCAGCGTGTCGGTGATGTCCCATGCAATGTTGAAACTCGGCAGCACGTCGGTGTAGGTGCGGTCCACGCCGATCAGGCTGTAGGTCTTGCTCTGCGCCAGGTCATGCGGCAGGCGCACGAAGCCGCTCTCGCAGCTGTAGGTCGGGTAGGCCGCAGCGGCGGGATCGGTGCACGCCATCGGCGCGCCGGACGCGTTGTCCAGGAAGTAGTCGTTGAACTTCTCGATCGAGTCGGAAGACTGCGCGAACTGCTTGGTGCGCACCACACGCACGCCGACATTGCCGCGCAGGCGCTCGGTGCGGAAGTTGGCCTGGAAGTAGCTGGAGTAGATCTTCTCGTTGACGTTGTAGACGAAGTCTTCCTCGGTACGGTTGTGCGAACCACCGTAGGTCTTGTTCAGATAGTCGATGTACGCCGGGTAGTTGATGCCCGGGAACACGTTGGCATTGAAGCCACCGGCAATGTTGCTGATCGGGTTCGACAGGAAGAAGCCGGGCTGCGCATCGCCGGCAGTCGGATCGCAGCCACTCTGGTAGCGGCTGTTGTCATAGTCGGCCGGGTCACGGCCCGGGCATACCCAGTAGGTGTTGCCGGTGTTGCGGTGGACCTTGCCATCACGGTACTTGGCACCGAACTGGATCGAATCCAGCCAACCGGACTCGAACAGCTTGGTCACGTCGGCCTGGAAGTAGTTCTGCTTGACCTCGGTGCGCTTCCACGACGAATCGGTCGAGCCGGTGTCGACTTCGGCGATGCCGTTCATCAGCTGCTGCTGCAGGTCGGGCGAGAAGGTGGCAGACGGCGTGCCGGTCAGGTCCCATGCGCTGTACTGGTTACCGGACAGGTAGTCGTTGCCGACCTTGCGGCGCGGCTTGGCCGACATGCGGAAGTTCATCGACGGACCACCTTCAGACCAGGTGCGGCCACCGGTGAACGAGGCCTTCCACAGCGGGCTGATGTCCCAGTCGATGGTCAGGTCGGCGGTCTGCGACAGCGCCTTTTCCTTGCTGTAGCCACCGGTCAGCTGCGGTGTCGGAATCGTGCAGTCGTCCGGGCCCCAGCCGCCGGGCTTGAGGCCGGCGGCCTTGGCCTGGTCTTCGCTGCAGTAGTAGGTCTTTCCGGCCAGCTTTTCGAACTGGGCACCGGTGACGGTGTTGCCGCTGGGGTCGAAATCCAGGCCGTTGAGCAGGCGGCCGCCGGCCCAGTTTCCATCGCCGTTGAAGCGGGCCATGCTCCATTCCGGAATCTTCAGCATGTTCTGGGTGTAGTCACCCTGCAGCTCGAAGCGGAAGTAGTTGGCGGTCATCGTGACGTTGTCGACCGGCTTGAACTGGAAGGTCAGCTGGCCGCCCTTGCGCTCGCGCTTTTCTTCCTTCACGGCGAAGTTGACCGAGGTCGGCATGAAGAAATCGCTGTAGTTGCCGCCGGTCTGGTTGTTGAAGCCGGACTTGCCCCACCAGTAGTGGATGCCATCCTGCTGCTGCACGTTGCCATAGGCGTCGCGTGCCTTGCCGGCGCCGTACCACTGGTAGTCCTCGGTGCTGGCTTCCATGGTACGGGTCGTGCGCTTCTGCTGCGTCACGCCGACCAGCACGCCGAAACGCTCATCCTTGCTGTGCCACGAATACAGGGCCGAGGCCTGCGGGTCGATATCGTGGTGGGTATCGGAGGAGGTGCCCTCAAGCGTGACGAAGCCCGAGTTGGACTCCATGTCCAGCGGACGGCGGGTGTGCAGGATGACCGTACCGCCGATGCCGCCTTCGTCGATGCGTGCTTCCGGCGACTTGAACAGCTCGGCGCTGGACAGCATGTTCGACGGCAGCAGGGTGTAGTTGAACGAGCGGGTGGCTTCGTCGTTGGTTTCCGACGTGGCCACGTAGTTGCCATTCAACTGGGTCAGGGTCAGGTCCGGCGCAAGGCCGCGCACGCTGACACTCTTGCCTTCACCACCGCTGCGGGTGATGACCACGCCGGGCACGCGCTGCAGTGCGTCGGCCACGTTCTTGTCGGGGAACTTGCCGACGTCCTCGGCGGTGATCACTTCGACCACGGCGTTGGCGTCGCGCTTCTGCTCAAGGCTCTTTTCGATGGCGTAGCGGTAGCCGGTGACCTGGACGCTGTCCAGGTTGGTGGCTTCCTGCGAGCCGCTGGTGGTTGCCTGCTGCGCGGCGGCGCCGGCCGGAACGACGGCGGCGGCCAAGGCCAGCGCGACGGCCAGCGACAATGCGTCCTGGCCATGCGTACGTGTTGAATGCTTCATTCCCATCTCTCCCTCTCTCCTGGATTGATCCGGTGACGTGGCACGGACAACTTGAATCGATCTAATTTGAAGTGACATTGTCGCTATCGCCATGCAGTGGCAGTTGCACCGTACGCGTGGCCTGGTACGTCCTGTTGCCGCTCCCCCAACTCCCGGCCATCGCAATGTCGTCTTGGATCGATCTAAGCGATGGGCGGGCGTTTTTTAGCATGGGTCGCCCGTGGGCGCATGCTGCTCCGCAATATGGTACTGGCGTGGCGAAGGGATGACGGTTTGCTGAAACCAGTGAAATCGTTTTCGTGCGCAGGGGAGGGTGGGTCGGCAGGGCTGCGCCCTGCACCCGCGGTGTGCCGGCCGCTGGCCGGCAACAACCCAAAGCCAAAGCCAAAGCGGCTCTGGTTTTCTGCTGGTTTGGCAGGGCGGTGGACACGCCGTAAACCCGTCGCTGGGGGCTCGATGGCGCCATCCATGGCGCCAACGGTCCTGCCAGCCCACACCGCCCCGCCTTTGACAGTTTCCCGGTGACGGTTGGATGGGTCCTGGAATTGCGTGGGGTCATGGGGTCAGATCCGTTTTCCTTTGGAAAACGGATCTGACCCCAATCGATTTCGTTATCCGACAGAGATTCATCCACGCATGGCGTGGATCCACAGATCGCGGAAATCTGTCGAAGGCGGGGTGGGTCCGGTTGCGGGGGTGTCCGCGGCATGGATGCCGCGGCCAAGCCCCCAAGGACGGGTTTACGGCGTCCGCCGCAACCGGACCCACCCCGCCATCCCACGGATAGTCGGCTTTTGCTGTTGCTTCGGCTTCGGCTTCGGCTTCGGCAGGTGCAGGGCGCAGCCCTGCCGAACACCCCCTCTCATGCTGCGCCGCAGAATGCATTCGGCTGAATCCGCATGCTCTACTTGAATCGATCTAAATCCACGGTCTGGTGGGTCGGACGTCATTCCAGGGGGAGCTCTCTGCAGGGCAGGGCTCAGCGGAACGGTGCCGAACGATCCCGGCCGTCTGCCTCCGCGTCATCGACTACAGGAACCCGACATGCGTCCAGTGCCGTCCGCTCCCGCCGTCCCATTGTCCTCCCGCCCGCTGGCGCGCCTGGCCTGTCTGCTGGCGCTTTCGGCCATGCCGATGCTGCTGCAGGCCGCACCGGCGGCGCTGGAACGCGAGGTCAACACCTTCATCGGCAGCAAGGACGACGGCAATACCTTCCCCGGCGCATCGGCACCGTTCGGCCTGATCCAGGTCAGCCCGATCGGCAGCCACTATTCGGGCTGGCGCTACGACGACGAGAAGATCCGCGGTTTCGGCCACTCCTTCATCTCCGGCGCCGGTTGCTGGGAGCAGGGCGGGCAGGTGTCGATCCTGCCGGTCACCGGCAGCATCGGTCCGGGCGGCGATTTCGATACTGCTGATGCCAAGAACTTCAACCACAAGACCTATGCCGCTTCGTACACGCATGACGGCGAGATCGGCCAGGCCGGCTATTACAAGGTGCGCCTGATCAGCTACGGCGGCATCGATGCCGAGGCCACCGCGCGTACACGTGCCGCGGCCGAGCGCTACACCTTCAGCCAGCGCCAGGGCGAGGGCCACGTGCTGGTCAATGTTGGCCAGGCCAACGAACGCCACTCGGTGATCGGCAGCGTGGTCGATGTGGTCGGCGACCGCGTGGTCGAGGGCAAGCTGGTGACCAAAAGTTTCTGCGGCGGCCATCAGTACACCACCTGGTTCCGCATCGAGTTCGACCGCCCGTTCAAGGCGCATGGCACCTGGGGCGAGGGCGGCGGCCTGCCGGGCGCGCGCCACAGCATGGAAGGCGAACAGAAGCCGAACGGTGCCTGGCTCAGCTTCGACCTGGCCAAGGGCCAGTCGGTAACGGCGGTCAGCGCGATCTCGCATGTGGATGCCGAAGGCGCGCGCATCAACCTGCGCGCGGAAGGCATGCAGGGCGGCGCGCTGCTCGGTTTCGACCGGATGCGTGCGCTGTCCCAGCAGTCGTGGCGCGAGCAGCTGGGCCGGGTGCGCGTGCAGGGCGGCACCGCCGACGACCGCGCCGTGTTCTACAGCGCTGTCTACCACGCGCTGCTGCAGCCGATGACCGGCAACGACGCCGACGGCCGCTACCGCGGCTATGACGATGGCATCCACCGTGCCGATGGTTGGACCTACTACGAGTACTTCTCGCTGTGGGATACCTACCGCGCGCAGAACCAGTGGTTGGCGCTGACCCGCCCGGACGTGGCGCGCGACATCGGCCGTACCCTGCTGGCGATCGACGAGCAGGGCGGCTGGCTGCCGCGCTGGGGCTATGCCAACTTCGAGACCAACATCATGACCGGCGACCCTGTCACCCCGTTCATGGTCGACCTGTGGCGCTTCGGTGCGCTCAAGGGCCGTGAATCGCAGGCCTGGGATGCGCTGCGCCGCAATGCCTTCGGCACGCCGCCGCTGAACTCACGCATGGCCGGCCGTTCCGGCAACCCGACCTACCTGGACAAGGGCTATGTGGTCTACGACCGCGCGTTCCCGTCCAAGGGCATGGACGTCGATCCGCACCACGGCGGTTCGGCTACCTTGGAATACGCACTGGCCGACTGTGCGCTTTCGCAGATGGCCGATGGCCTCGGCCATGCGCAGGACGCGGCGACGCTGCGTGAGCGCGGCCGCAACTGGCGCAAGGTGTGGGACCCGCAGGTGCGCGACGCCGAGACCGGCTTCACCGGTTTCCCGCGCCCGCGCACCGAGGATGGCCAGTGGTACACCCCGGCCGATGGCCACTACAGTCCGCGTTCGCACCACGGTTTCCATGAGGGCACGGCGTGGCAGTACCAGTGGCTGGCGCAGCAGGACGTGCCGGGGCTGGTCGAAGCGATGCAGGGCCGCGAACAGGCCGGCCGCCGCCTCGACGCGTTCTTCGCGATGGACGCGCTGCAGGCCGATCCGCTCAATGCCGCCCGCAAGGAGTGGGTGGTCGGGCCGTACAGCTACTACAACCAGTTCCGCTACAACCCGAACAACGAGCCCGACCTGCACTCGCCGTGGCTGTACACGCTGATCGGCCAGCCGTGGAAGACCGCGGCCGTAGTGCGTGCCGCGCAGCAGTTGTTCACCAATGCGCCCAATGGCGTGACCGGCAACGACGACCTCGGCACGATGTCGGCCTGGTATCTCTTCAGCGCCATCGGCGTGTATCCGGCGGTGCCGGGCAGCGGCCAGTTCCTGCTGCACACCCCGCGCTTCAGCAAGGTGGAACTGGACATGGGCAATGGCCGGACGCTGCGCATCGACGCGCCGGGTGCCGATGGCCGCCGCCTGCAGTACGTTCAGGGCGTGCAGGTCGATGGCCAGGCGCATGCGCCGGTCTGGCTGGACTGGAACCAGCTGCAGCAGGGCCCGCGCCTGCAGTTCGCGCTTGACGCGAAGGCGCCGGAGCAGGGCTGGGGTACGGCGGTGAAGGACCTGCCGGTGTCCTGGTGCGCGGCACCGGGCAGCCAGCTGCGCTGAGCCGGACTGTGCCGTTCGCGGTGACCCAGCGAACGGCACGGCACGACACGGCCCTGATCCATTAGGCTTGAGCCTCCAGCGGAGTCCGGGAAGACGATGAACGACAACGGCAGCAGTCCCAGCAAGCGCGCCGGCAAGGCAGTGACGGTGACCGACATCGCGCGTGCCATCGGCGTGTCACGGGCGACCGTGTCGCTGGTGTTGCGCGGCAGCCCGCTGGTCAACGTCGATACCCGTGCCAAGGTCGAGGCCGAGCTGCGCCGGCAGCGCTATGTCTACAACCGCGCTGCCGCCAACCTGCGCCGGCGTACCTCGTCGAGCATCGCGCTGGTGATCAACGATCTTTCCAACCCGTTCTTCGCCGAATTCGCGTCCGGCGTGGACGAGGCGCTGGGCGGACGCGGCTACGTGACCCTGCTCGGCAGCACTGGCGAATCGCCGGAGCGCCAGCAGGCGGTGCTGTCCACGTTGATGGAGCACACCCCGGCCGGCCTGATCCTGTCGCCGGCCGAGGGCAGCGATACCGTGCAGTTGCGACAGGCACTGGGTGCCAATGCCAACGTGCTGCTGTTCAACCGCGAACTGGAAGGGGCCGACTGGGACTTCCTGACCCTGGACAACCAGCACGGCGCCTATCTGGCCACGCGTCACCTGATCGAGCGCGGCCATCGCCAGATCGCCTTCTTCGGCGGCCACGCTGCATCGAGCTCGTGCCACCAGCGCCGTGCCGGTTTCCAGCAGGCGCTGGCCGAGGCCGGTCTGTCGCTGCCGCCGGGCTGGATGATCGAGTCGGCGCCGAACCGTCTGGAAGCCGCTGCGCGCACCGATGAGCTGTTTGCCGATGGCCATCGGCCGAGTGCGGCGGTCTGCTACAACGACACCGTCGCGCTGGGCCTGATGCTGGGCTTGAATTCACGGGGCATCCGTCCGGGAGGTGACTTTGCCGTTACCGGCTTCGACGATATTTCCGAGGCTGCGGTGGCGGTGCCGCCGTTGACCACGCTCACCGCCGATCCGCGCGAGCGGGGCCGGCAAGCTGCGGCGCTGCTGCTGCAACGACTGGACGAACCGGACGCGCCGCCACGGCGCACGGTCGCGCCGGTGCAGTTGCGCATCCGCGAAAGCAGTGCCGCACGACCGAACTGATTTATTCCATACACCCCTTCCACGCAACAACGACCTTCCGCGCATCGAGGCGCGTACCGCATGCCGATCTCCGCAACGCCCCGTCCAACGGGATCTTCGGGCAACGCACCTGCCGTCACCAACGGCAAGGCGCTGGCCGTGGTCACCACGATCTTCTTCATGTGGGGCTTCCTGACCTGCCTCAATGACATCCTGATCCCGCACCTGAAGGCGGTGTTCGAGCTGAACTACGCCAAGGCGATGCTGGTGCAGTTCACCTTCTTCGGCACCTATTTCCTGATGTCGCTGCCGGCGGGTCGGCTGGTGGCGGCGCTGGGTTACAAGAAGGGCATCGTGGCCGGCCTGGTGATTGCCGGTATCGGCGCGCTGGGCTTCTGGCCGGCGGCCGAGCTGCGCGTGTATGGCGCCTTCCTGGGCGCACTGTTCGTTCTGGCCACCGGCATCACCGTGCTGCAGGTTGCTGCGAACCCCTACGTCGCGCTGCTGGGCCCGGAGCAGACCAGCTCCAGTCGCCTGACCCTGGCGCAGGCACTGAACTCGCTGGGCACGGCCATCGCCCCGATCTTCGGCGGCATGCTGATCCTGTCCAACACGGTGAAGAGTGCCGATGACATCGCGGCACTGCCGGCCGCCGAACAGCTGGCCTACCGTGCCGCCGAGGCGCAGGCCGTGCAGGGCCCGTACGTGGGGCTGGCCGTTGCGCTGGTGCTGCTGGCGCTGTTCGTATACCTGTTCCGCCTGCCGGCACTGAGCGACGCCACCGAGCAGGCCGACAAGGGCCACCACCACAGCTACCTGGATGCGCTGCGCAAGCGCCACCTGCTGCTGGGTGTGCTGGGCATCTTCTTCTACGTCGGTGCCGAAGTTTCGATCGGCAGCTTCCTGGTCAACTACCTGTCGATGCCCAACATCGGCGGCTTCAGCGAGCAGGAAGCCACGCATTACGTGTCGGCCTACTGGACGATGGCGATGATCGGCCGCTTCGCCGGCTCGGCGCTGCTGGCGCGCTTCTCGCCCAGCCGCCTGCTGGCGATCTTCGCGCTGGTCAACGTGGGGCTGCTGGTCACGACCATGCTGACCTCCGGCAACATCGCGCTGTACTCGGTGGTGGCGATCGGCCTGTTCAACTCGATCATGTTCCCGACCATCTTCGCGCTGAGCATCGAGCGCCTGGGCCCGCTGACCAACAAGGGTTCCAGCCTGCTGATCATGGCCATCGTCGGCGGTGCGGTGGTGCCGTACCTGCAGGGTGTGCTGGCCGACCACATCGGTGTGCAGGCCAGCTTCATCCTGCCGCTGCTGTGCTACGGCTACATCATTTTCTACGGACTGGTCGGCGCACGTACGCCGGCTTCCGCAACGCAGGGAGGCTGAGTCCGGAATGGGTTCCATCGTTTGCTTCGGCGAAATTTTGATCGATCTACTAGCGCAGCCGCCGGCCTCGGCCGATACGCCGCGGGCGTTCCTGCAGTACGCCGGCGGTGCGCCGGCCAACGTTGCCGTGGCCGCTGCGCGGCTGGGCGCGAAGACCCAGTTCGTCGGCATGCTCGGCCGTGACATGTTCGGTGACTTCCTGGCCGACAGCCTGGTCGAGCACGGCGTGGGCACGGATTACATCGTGCGTACCGATGCGGCGAAGACCGCGCTGGCCTTCGTCGCCCTCGACGCCAGTGGCGAGCGCAGCTTCAGCTTCTACCGCCCGCCGGCCGCCGACCTGCTGTTCCGTGACAGCGATTTCCAGGCCGCCTGCTTCGACAGCGCGCAGTGCTTCCACGTCTGCTCCAACAGCCTGACCGAGCCGGGCATCGCCGAGGCGACCTTTGCCGGCATGGACCGTGCACGTGCGGCCGGAGCGGTGGTCAGCCTCGATCTGAACCTGCGTCCCGCGCTGTGGCCGGCGAACGAGGATCCGACGCCGCGCCTGTGGCAGGCGCTGGAACGCGCCGATCTGGTGAAGCTGT
The DNA here is from genome assembly GCF_059369595.1 of Stenotrophomonas sp. YJH_SMC_25. Taxonomy (NCBI): domain Bacteria; kingdom Pseudomonadati; phylum Pseudomonadota; class Gammaproteobacteria; order Lysobacterales; family Lysobacteraceae; genus Stenotrophomonas; species Stenotrophomonas sp. YJH_SMC_25. Next base: position 116,812 of record NZ_JCAFSV010000010.1, read on the forward strand.
CGCGCGAGGAGCTGGACTACCTGGCCGCGCCGCTGGGCAGTGACGGCGAGGCGACGGTGCTGCGGCGCCTGCTGGCCGCGCAGGCGCGCTGGGTGATCGTCACCGACGGTGCGGCCACACTGCACTGGTACACCCGCGACAACCACGGCACGGTCACCAGTTTCCGCGTGGCCACGGTCGACACCACGGCGGCGGGCGATGCCTTCGTCGGTGGCGTGCTGGTCGGCCTGCTGGAGCGCGGTGGGGCGGGCGCTGGTTTCGCTGCGTTCTGCCAGGACCCGGAGGCGATCACCGCCACGCTGCGTTTCGGCGCCGCCGTGGGGGCGCTGGCTGTTACCCGCAAGGGCGCGTTCGCCGCAATGCCCTCGCTCGATGAAGTGCAGCAGCTGCTGCAGGCCCAGGACATTACCGCATGAGCACCTCGCCCGATTTCCGTTCGCCCGCGTTCCTGCGCGCGCACATCGCCGATACCATGGCGTTCTACCATCCGCGCTGCATCGATCCGGACGGCGGCTTCTTCCACTACTTCCGGGATGACGGCAGCGTCTACGATGCCAGCCACCGCCACCTGGTGAGCAGCACGCGCTTCGTCTTCAACTACGCGATGGCCTACCGCGAATTCGGCAATGCCGAGTACCGCGAGGCGGTCGAGCACGGCGTGCGCTACCTGCGCGAGGTGCACCGCAACCCGGCCACCGGTGGCTACGCCTGGACCCTGCGTGATGGCAAGGTCGAGGACGACATGAACCACTGCTACGGCGTGGCGTTCGTGCTGCTGGCCTACAGTTGCGCGCTGAAGGCCGGTATCGAACAGGCGCGTGTGTGGATGGACGAGACCTGGCAGCTGCTGGAAGCGCGCTTCTGGGAGCCACAGCACGGCCTGTACAAGGACGAGGCCGACGGCCAGTGGAACTTCACCGGCTATCGCGGCCAGAACGCCAACATGCACATGTGCGAGGCGATGCTGGCGGCGTTCGAGTCCAGTGGTGAGCAGCGCTATGTCGAGCGTGCGCTGCGGCTGGCCGACAACATGACCCGCCGCCAGGCGGCCAAGGCCGGCGGGCTGGTCTGGGAGCACTACGATGAGAACTGGGAGATCGACTGGGACTACAACCTGGACGACCCCAAGCACCTGTTCCGTCCATGGGGCTTCCAGCCCGGCCACCAGACAGAATGGGCCAAGCTGTTGCTGATCCTTGATCGCCACGTGCAGGCCGACTGGCTGGTGCCGACCGCGCAGCACCTGTTCGATGTGGCCGTGGCGCGCAGCTGGGACGAAGCGCGCGGTGGCTTGTACTACGGTTTCGCACCGGAAACGCGCCGACAGCCGGGCATGGACGGTGCGCCGATCGGTGGCGACAGCTTCGTCTGCGACGACGACAAGTATTTCTGGGTGCAGGCCGAAACGCTGGCCACCGCCGCACTGATGGCCAAGCGCACCGGTGATGACCGCTACTGGCAGTGGTACGAACGCATCTGGGCGTACTCGTGGGAGTACTTCGTCGACCACCAGTACGGTGCCTGGTTCCGCATCCTTGATGCCGACAACCGCAAGTACAGCGACGAGAAGAGCCCGGCCGGCAAGGTGGATTACCACACCATGGGCGCGTGCTACGAAGTGTTGGACGTGGTGCGCTGAAGATCGTTCGAAGGCAGTATTGCCAGGCCATGCCTGGCAATCCGGAATCGGTAGCGCCGGGCGACGCCCGGCGGAAAAACAGGAGCTCCGCGTGCATCGTCTTTCCCTCGTTGTCCGTCTGCTCCTGCTGCTGATCGCAGTCTCCGCCTTCCCGGCAACTGCAGCCCCGCTGCAGGCGCGATGGGAATTCCGCATGCTGCCCGGCGATGCGCAGGGCGCCGCCCACCCGGGCCTGCAGCAGTGGCGTGCGGCGAAGGTGCCGGGCAGCGTGCACACCGACCTGCTCGCCCATGCGCTGATCCGCGATCCGTACGTCGGTGCGCCTGAGGCAGAGCTGCAATGGATCGGGCTGGCTGCCTGGGAGTACCGCGCCCGCTTCGACGTGGATGCGGCGACACTGGCCAAGCCCAATGCCGAGCTGCGCTTCGATGGGCTGGATACCTATGCCGAAGTCAGCCTCAACGGCAGGCGGCTGCTGCGCGCGGACAACGCGCACCGCACCTGGCGTGCGCGCGTGGACGGGCGCCTGCGCGCGAATGGCAATGAACTGCAGATCGTGTTCCGTTCACCAATCCGCACACTACTTCCCGGTGTACAGGCGATGCCGCACAAGATCGCCGGCAACTATCCTTCGCCCTATGGCGATGAGCCCAAGGACGCGATGGTCGGCAACTTCGCGCGCAAGCCGGCCTATCACTTCGGCTGGGACTGGGGCCCGCGCTATGTCACCGCCGGCGTGTGGCGCGGGGTCGACCTGCAGGCCTGGGATGCGCACCGCCTGACCGATCTTGCCGTGCGTACCGATGCATTGAGCGCGGAGCAGGCGAAGCTGGCCGTGCTGCTGGAGATGGAGCAGGGCGCGGCGGCCGGTTCTGCGGTGGTCCATGTGAATGTGCGCGATCCGCAGGGTCGCAGCGTGGCCCAGGTGCAGCGCACGGTGCTGCTGAAGCCCGGCCAGAACGCCGTCGAAGTACCGGTCGAACTGGTCAAGCCGCAGCGCTGGTGGCCGGTCGGCCACGGTGCACAGGACCGCTACACCGTGCAGGCCCGCCTGGATGATGGCGCCGATGCAGCGCTGGTGCGCGAGCAGCGTATCGGCCTGCGCACGGTTGAACTGCGCCGCGAGGAAGACGGCAAGGGCGGGCAGGGCTTCGCTTTCGTCATCAACGGCGTGGAGATCTTCGCAAAGGGCGCCAACGTCATTCCGTTCGATGCCTTCCCCGCACGGGTCGACGCCGCGCGCCTGCGCCAGGTGCTGACCGCCGCACGCGACGCCAACATGAACATGCTGCGCAACTGGGGGGGCGGCTACTACGAGGACGATGCGTTCTTCGACATCGCCGACGAACTGGGCCTGCTGGTCTGGCAGGACTTCATGTTCGGTGGTGGCATGCAGCCGGGCTACGATCCGGCCTTCCGTGCCAGCGTGGTGGCCGAGGCACGCGACAATGTGCGCCGGCTGCGCCATCACCCCAGCATCGTGCTGTGGTGTGGCAACAACGAGGAAGAAACCGCCTGGAAGGACTGGGGCCACGGCCGCGACCTGAAGGCGGCCGACCCGGCGTTTGCAGCGAAGGTCTGGCAGGGCTATGTCGACCTGTTCGGCAATGACCTGCGCCGGGTGGTGGGTGAGGAGGGACTGGGCGTGCCGTACTGGTCCAGCTCGCCCAGTAACGACCTGGGCGAAAAGGCGAACGACTCTACCCGTGGCGACAAGCACTACTGGCAGGTCTGGGGTAATCCGGCGCTGCCGGTGCAGGCTTACCTGCGCGAGACGCCGCGCTTCATGTCCGAGTACGGCCTGCAGGCATGGCCGTCGGTGGCCACCGTTGACCAGATCGCCACCCGCGCCGAGCAGCGCATCGACAGCCCGGTGATCCGCGCGCACCAGAAATTCATGGCCGGCGAGGGCAACAGCCGCCTGCTGCACTACATCGAACTGGGCTACGGCACGCCGAAGGACTTCGAGGACTTCGTCTACCTCAGCCAGGTGATGCAGGCCGATGGCATCGCGCTGGCCGCGTTGCACCATCGCGCTTCGCGGCCGTACACCATGGGCTCGCTGTACTGGCAGCTCAACGACGTCTGGCCGGGTGCTTCATGGTCCAGCGTGGACTACTTCGGTCGCTGGAAGGCATTGCACTTTGCCGCGCGGCGCTTCTTCGCGCCGGCCACGCTGGCGGCATTGCGTGACGAGGGCAGTACGCGGGTGCGCCTGATCAATGATGGCGCTGCCGGAGATGCACGCTGGCGGCTGCGGGTGATGGATGTGGATGGCAAGGTGCTGCGTCGTCGCGAGGACGCGGTGACGTTGACGGCGGCGGGCGTCACCTCGATTGGTGATTTCCGCGATGCCGAGCTGCTGGCCGGTGCCGATCCGAAGCGCACGGTGGCCGTGTTCGAGCTGCTGCAGAACGGGGCGGTCAGTGCCCGCCAGATCGTCGGATTCGTCGAAGCCAAGGACCAGGTGTTGCCGCGGCAGAAGCTGAAGGCCACCCTGTCCATCGAAGGCGATCACTACCGTCTGCGCCTGGAAAGCGCGTCTTACGTGCGCGCGACGTGGATCGATTTCGGCGCGCTGGATGTGCAGGTCGAAGACAACCTGCTGGATCTGCTGCCGGGCGAAATCCGCGATATCGCGGTGCGTGGCCCGGTGGACCTGACGACCCTGCGCGAAGCAATGAAGCTGAAGACCCTCAACGATCGTTGAGGGCGGCGTATCCCGCATTGGCAGGTGCCAACCTTGGTTGGCACACACCGAACATGCTAACCAAGGTTGGCATCTACCAGACGCGGAGACGGGCAGGTGCGGACCGTTGGTCCGCCCACCTCGATCGTTGAGGGCGGCACATCCTGTTTGGGTAGGTGCCATCCTTGGTTGGCACACCCCGAACATGCCACCCAAGGCTGGCATCTACCAGACACGGAGCCGGGTAGGTGCGGACCGTTGGTCCGCGCACCTCGATCGTTGAGGGCGGCACATGCTGTTTTGGTAGGTGCCAACCTTGGTTGGCACACCCGGAACATGCCAACCCAGGTTGGCATCCACCAGACGCGGAGACGGGTAGGTGCTGACCGTTGGTCCGCACACCTCTCTTCTTTACAGCTGGATCTGCTGGAAGTTCTCGACCCGCTCGTGGCCGTTGGCGGCCTGGCCGATGCGCGGCATCGGGTAGTCATCCAGGCGATCAATCAGGCGGGTCTGCAGGCCGGCTTCGCGGGCGGCGTCCAATTCCTCCACCACATCGGACAGGAACACGATCTCGCCGGCCGGCACGCCGATCGCCTGCACGATGCGGTGGTAGCTGTCGGCCTCGCGCTTGCCACCGATCTCGGTATCGAACCAGCCCGACACCAGCGGGCTGAGGTCACCGGCATCGCTGAAACCGAAGAACAGCTTCTGCGCCGGCACCGAGCCGGAGGAGTACACGTACAGCGGCAGGCCGGCAGCGTGCCAGCCCTTCAGCACCGGCGCCACTTCCGGGTAGAAGTGCGCGGTGTAGTCGCCGCGGCGGTAGCCTTCATCCCAGATCAGGCCCTGCAGCGCCTTCAGCGCGGTGTGCTTGCGGTCCTGGTCGATCCAGCCCTGCAGCGTCTCGGCCACCAGGCTGTCCTGGCAGGCGCCGCCGATCTCGGTAGCCACCGCGTCCAGCCAGCGGCGGACCTCCGGCTGCTGGCCATGTTCGGCGACGAACGCCGGCAAGGCCTTGCGGGCATAGGGGAAAAGCACGTTCTTGACGAACGAGATGCTGCTGGTGGTGCCTTCGATGTCGGTCAGGATGACGCGGGGCTGCATGGATCAGGACGCCTGGGTAGGTACGTAACGGGGGAACTTCTGCGCGATGTCGGTGCCGGTGAAATGACCCACCCAGCCGTCCGGCTCGGTGAAGAAGCGGATCGCCACGAAGCTCGGTTCATCGCCCATGTCGAACCAGTGGGTGGTGCCATCGGGCACGGCGATCAGGTCGTCCTTCACGCACTCGATCTCATAGACCTTGTCACCCACGTGCAGGGTGAACAGGCCGGAGCCTGCGACGAAGAAGCGCACCTCGTCTTCCTTGTGGAAGTGCTCGTCGAGGAACTTCTTCCGCAGCTCGGCGCGGTTCGGGTTGTCCGGGGCGATCGAGGCGACGTCCACGCTCTTGAAGCCGCGCTCGGCGACCAGGCGGTCGATGTCCGCACGGTAGGCAGCGAACACTTCCTCCTGGCTGGCGCCCGGCGCGACTGGCGCGGTGGCCTGCCAGCGCTCGAAGGTGACGCCGATCTTCTGCAGTTCGGCAGCGATGACCGCGCCGTCCTGGGTGTCCAGCAGCGGCGATTCGGGGCGGGTGTCGTCGTAGATGCGCAGTCGGCTCATGGCGGCAGCTTGAACGTCTCGGGGGGAAGACAGGGTAGCAGGGTGGGGACGAGGCGCAGATTCCGGATCGGCATCTGCACCTGCGCACGGGTTCAGCCGCGCAGCTTGCGCAGTTCCAGTTCGCAGTGGAACAGGAATTCGAAGGCTTCCAGATGACGGCGCGCCTCGGCCATGTCACGGCCCCAGGCGTACAGGCCGTGGCCGTCGATCAGGTAGCCCCACAGGTTCTGGCGGTCGAGCAGATCATCGACCTGCTTCGAAAGCACGTTCATGTCCTGGGTGTTGGCGAACACCGGTACGTCGATGGCCATCTCGTGGGTGCTGTTGCCGGCGAAGGCCTTCAGCAGTTCGTAGCCTTCCAGGTGCACATGACCCTGCGGCGCGTACAGGCGCGAGGCAATGGTCTGCACCGGCGAATGGGTGTGCAGTACGCAGCCGATTTCCGGGAAGCGGCGGTACAGCTGGGTGTGCAGCAGGGTTTCGGCGGAGGGGCGCAGCGGGCGGCCGACGGCCTTGCCATCGAAGTCCACCACCATGATGTCGTCCTCGATCAGGCGGCCCTTGTCCTTGCCCGAGACGGTGATCGCGGCGTGGCGATCGTCCAGGCGGTGGGAGAAGTTGCTGCTGGTGGCCGGGGTCCAGCCGGCCTGGGCCAGTTCGCGGACGTTGTCGATCAGCAGCTGGGCCAGTTCGCCCAGGCGGGCGGTGTCGTAGGGGAAGGTGGTGGTGTCCATGGACGGCATTTTACGTGATCCGGCCCGATGCTGGGCCCGCGCGGCGACCTCCTGCCTGTTGCGTGGGCAACGCGAAGCGGTGTGCTGGCAGGCGGCGCGCAGGGGTTGGATCGAGGCAAGCACAGCGCTGGCTGAATGGGGAGGGCAGAGCTCCCGCTGGAAGCGATTCCGGTCGTGGACAGCCCTCTTGCCGCGAAACATCATCGGATTGCCGCAGAAGTTCCGGCGAGCGCCAAGGAAAGGAGTACTTCGATGATCGCGCGCGCGATGGGGATGATGGGGGTGATTGGCATCATGCTTGCCAGCAGTGGCTGCACGATGGAATGGGTGAAGATGGATGCGGGTGCGCGGTCATTCGGCCCCGCCCATTCGAGTTGCAGGGCGCAGGCCGACGATCACTGGCCGGTCAGGAATGAAGTGGCCACGCGCACCGTCTACGAAGACCGCAAGGTGCCCTGCAGGCTTGATGAAGTCTGCGCCATTGATGGCAAGTACAACATGGTACCCATGCCGAAAGAGGAGAGTTACATCGTGGACGTCAACGCGTCCGACCGCAGCAGCGAGTTCAATGCCTGCATGGCCGGTGCCGGCTGGCAGCAGCAGCTCATCTGGTTCAATCGCCGCTAGGCGGGGCCGGCGCAGCGGACGACAGGGGCTCGACCGATTGCTGGTCAACGGAGTCGAGGCAACAGGGGCCAGCGGAGAATGATCTGGCTCTGCGAACCGTTCAGGCGTTGAGGCTGGAGACGAGCAGGGGGCGGGACAAGAACACGTACGACGTGGACGGAAAGTACGAGCGCGTGCAGCGACCGGAAATCGAGAAGGATGATGGAGATGGCTACGTGTATGCGAATGGCCGTGGCTGCGGGGCTTGCGCTGTTGAGCGGCGGTTGTGCGACCGAATGGGCCCGCTTCAGTGATCATGCTGATCCGCTGGATGAGTCGCGGTGGCGCTGCAGGGCAGAGGCCAACGAGAAGTGGCCGGAGAAGATGGACGTTGTCGAGCGCACCGAGGAGATCGAGGTGCTGACCGTCTGCAAGGAAGGCGAGACATGCGACGTGGATGGCAAATACATGACGATGCTGATGCCAAAGACCGAGCGCCACACCGTGGACGTCAACGCCAAGGAGAATCACAGCACTTCATGGGCTGCATGGGCGGCGCAGGCTGGATACAGAAGACCATCTGGTTTGGCCGCAGATGATCATCGTCGGGCGCCCTGGTCGCTGGGAATGACCATCATCCACGCATGGCGTGGATCCACCGGACGCGCAGGGAGAGTGTCGAAGGTGGGGAGGGGTGAGGTTGCGGGGGCGTGAGCCGCATGGATGCGGCGACCGAGCTTACAGGGATGTACTTGCAGCGCCCCCCGCAATCTCGCCCCTCCCCGCCAAACCCTCAGACCCGCTGTTGCCGTTGCCGTTGCTCCGGCTTCAAAGGCGGGTGCAGGGCCGCAGGCCCTGCAATCCCTTTACTTACCCCGCAGGCGGCTGTGCCTGAAACCGTAGCAGAAATAGATCACGAAACCGACGAACGTCCACACCCCCATCAGCATCCAGTTGTGCATCGTCATCGCCGACAGCAGGGCAAGGCAGCTCAACACGCCCAGGCTGCAGATCAGCCACGCCATCGGCATGCGGAACGGGCGCGGCAGGTCCGGCTGGGTACGGCGCAGGATCAGCACGCCGGCGCAGACTGCGGCGAACGCGATCAGCGTGCCCATCGAGGTCAGCTCGCCGAGGATGTCCAGCGGGAACAGCGCCGCCAGCAGCGCGATGCCGATGCCGGTGATCACGGTGTTGATGTGCGGAGTGCGGTACTTCGGGTGGATCCTGGTGAACACCGGCGGCAGCAGGCCGTCGCGGCCCATGATCATGAAGATGCGCGGCTGGCCGATGATCATCACCAGCACGACCGAGGACAGGCCGACCAGCGCGCCGACCTCGACCACCCAGCGCAGCCAGCCCAGCTGCGGATGCGCGGCCACGGCAGTCACCACCGGCTCGTCGGTGCCGAGCAGCTGGAACGGCACCAGGCCGGTCATCACCGCAGCCATCGCGATGTACAGCACGGTGCAGATCACCAGCGACAGCATCATGCCGAACGGCATGTCACGCTGCGGATTCTTCGATTCCTGCGCCGCCACCGACACCGCTTCGAAACCGATGTAGGCGAAGAACACCATCGCCGCGCCACGCAGCACGCCTTCCATGCCGTACTTGCCGGGGCCTTCGTTGGCGGGAATGAACGGGGTCCAGTTGCTGGTGTCCACATACTTCCAGCCGACCACGATGACCAGCAGGATCAGGCCGGTCTTCAGCACGACCATCGCCATGTTCATCGCCGAGGACTTGCTGATGCCGACGTAGCACAGCCAGGTCAGCAGCAGTACCAGCGCAGCGGCCGGCAGGTTGGCGATCGCGCCGGTGGGGCGCAGCTGTGCATCGAGTGGGGCGCTGACCAGCGCCGCCGGTAGATGGATGTCGAACTGGCTGAGCAGGCTCAGGAAATAGCCGGTCCAGCTGACCGCGACCGCCGAGGCGGAGACGCCGTACTCGAGCACCAGCATCCAGCCGATGAACCAGGCCGAGAGCTCGCCGAAGGTGGCGTAGGTGTAGGTGTAGGCGCTGCCGGAGACCGGCACCATCGAGGCGAATTCGGCATAGGCCAGTGCGCAGAAGGCGCAACAGATGGCGGCCAGTACGAACGACAGCATGATGGCCGGGCCGGCGTGGTTGGCGGCGGCCTGGCCGGTGATGACGAAGATGCCGCCGCCGATCACCGCGCCGATACCGAGGGCAGTCAGGCCCCAGGGGCCGAGGTGGCGGCGCAGGCTCAGGCCGTTGGCCTCTTCATGGGCGGCATGCGGGTGCTTGGTGGCCCACAGTTGCTTGAACATGTGTGGTGGTCTTGTCGAAGCGCGCCACGGGCGGCGCGCGGGGAAAACGGACGGGCCGGCGCGAGGCCGGCCCGTCGGCGGATCAGGGCGACTTGGCAAGCTTGCTGTTGCGGATGCCGTAGCCCAGGTAGATCAGCAGGCCGAGCAGGGTCCAGCCAACGAACAGGTGCCAATGCACCACGAACGCCTGCCAGAACAGGAACAGGCAGGTGGCAGCGCCGAGCGGGCAGATGATCCAAACCATCGGCACGCGGAACGGGCGGTGCAGGTCCGGCTTGGTATAGCGCAGCACCAGCACGCCGACGCAGACGGTGGCGAAGGCCAGCAGGGTCCCCATCGAGACGAGTTCGCCCAGCACGTTCAGTGGCACCAGGCCGGCCAGCGCGGCAGCGATCACGCCGACCACGATGGTGGCGACGTACGGGGTGCGGAAGCGGGCGTGGACCTTGCCGAAGAACTTCGGCAGCAGGCCGTCGCGGGAGATGGTGTAAGCGATGCGGGTCTGGCCCATCATCATCACCAGCACCACCGAGGACAGGCCGGCGATGGCGCCGATTTCCACGAACGTCTTAAGCCAGGACAGGGTCGGGTAGGGCTCCAGCGCGGTGGCCACCGGCTTGTCGGTGCCCAGCAGGTGGTACGGCATCATGCCGGTCAGCACCGCACAGACGATGATGTAGACGATCGTGCACACCGCCAGCGAGCCGAGCAGGCCGATCGGCATGTTGCGCTGTGGGTCCTTGGTTTCACCGGCGGCGGTGGAGACCGCGTCGAAGCCGATGTAGGCGAAGAACACGATGGTGGCCGCGCGGAAGATGCCGCTCCAGCCGAACTCACCCGGCACGCCGGTGTTTTCCGGGATGAACGGCTGCCAGTTGGCCGGGTCGATATGGGCCGCGCCGATGCCGATGAACAGGCAGATGACGGTGACCTTGATTGCCACGATGATGGCGTTGACGAAGGCCGACTGGGTCACGCCCACGTACAGCAGGCCGGACACCGCCGCCACGATCAGCACCGCCGGCAGGTTGAACAGCTTGCCGGAGGAGACGAACTCGCTGCCGGTCCAGGCGATGGGCGCGGCGCTGAGCAGGTCCGGGAACGGCATGTGCAGGGTGGTGGTGATGAAGCTGATCAGGTACGCCGACCAGCCCACCGCGACCGAGGCCGAGGCGAACAGGTACTCCAGCACCAGGCACCAGCCGATGAACCAGGCCATGCCTTCGCCCAGGGTGGCGTAGGAGTACGAATAGGCACTGCCGGAGACCGGCATCATCGCCGCGAACTCGGCATAGCACAGGCCCGCCAGGGCACAGGCGAAACCGGCCAGCACGAACGAAAGCATCACCGCCGGGCCGGCATGGTTGGCCGCGGCCTGGCCGGTCAGCACGAAGATGCCAGCGCCGATCACCGCACCCACGCCAAGCAGGATGAGGTGTTTAGCCGTGAGGGTCCGTTTCAACGTGGCTTCGCCGTCCAGGCTGCCTTCGATGGGTTCGCCGGCATCGACGTGCCCGGCCGGTTCAACCGGCTTGACCCTCAACAGAGCTTTCAGCATGCAGTACTTCCTAGTGATCGGATGGGGTGGGCCGCCGATACGTTGCCGGCAACCCTGGAATGGTGAAGGCCGCGCGAACGGCCCGCTGTACCTTAGCCAAAGCTGAAGCCAACGCACAAGCGCAATCGCAACAATGAACGGCGATAATGAGCAGTATTTTTCCAGACCGCCCCCATTCATGCGCCAGACCGCCGAAACCCTTGCCGTGCTTGACGATCGCCTGCGTGGCCTGCTGCGGGACTATGCCCGCCGTGAGCCTGCCCACGACGCACTGGCTGCCGAATTCGGCACATTGTTGGACGATCCGGAAGATCCGTTCCGCCGCGAGCGCCTGGCCGGCCACTTCACCGCCAGCTGCTGGCTGGTCAGTGCCGATGGCCAGCGGCTGCTGCTGACCCATCACCGCAAGCTGCAGCGCTGGCTGCAGCTGGGCGGCCACGCCGACGGCGACCGCGACCTGGCCCAGGTGGCGCTGAAGGAAGCCGAGGAGGAGTCGGGCCTGAGCGGCCTGGTACTGGAAGACCCGGCCATCTTCGATCTGGACAAGCATTGGATTCCGGAGCGCAAGGACGTGCCGGGGCACTGGCACTACGACGTGCGTTTCGTGATCCGGGCGCTGGGGGGCGAAGCCTTCGTGCTCAGCGAGGAGTCACTTGAACTGGCATGGCGGCCGGTGACCGAAGTCGCGGCCGATCCGGAATCGGACGAGTCCATGCAGCGCATGGCGCGCCGGTGGCTGGCACGTTGAGGTAAAAAGGGGACGGAGGGGATTAAGTCGTTTATAGCGCATGTGCCGCAAACGACTTAATCCCCTCCGTCCCCTTTTTTCAATACAGGATGCGTGTCCGCAGCGTGCCCGGAATCGCGGCCAGCTCGTCGCGCACGGCGGCGGCCTGTTCCTCGCTGGCGGTGATGTCGATCACCACGTAGCCCACCTTCGGGTCGGTGCGCAGGAACTGGCCGTCGATGTTGACGTTGTGGCGCGAGAAGATCTCGTTGACCTTGGACAGCACGCCCGGCACGTTCTGGTGGATGTGCAGCAGGCGCAGGCTGTCTTCGTGTTCGGGCAGGGTCACTTCCGGGAAGTTGACCGCCGACAGGGTGCTGCCGTTGTCGCTGTAGCGCACCAGCTTGGCCGCCACCTCCACGCCGATGTTGTCCTGCGCCTCCAGCGTGCTGCCGCCCACGTGCGGGGTCAGGATCACATTGTCGTGGCGGGTCAGCGGCGATTCGAAGATATCGCCATTGCCCTTCGGCTCGACCGGGAACACGTCCAGCGCGGCGCCACCGACGTGGCCGCTGGCCAGCGCCGCGTCCAGCGCATCGATGTCGACCACGGTGCCGCGCGCGGCGTTGATCAGGTGCGCGCCCTTGCGCATCTTCGCCAGCTCGGTGCTGCCGATCATCCACTGCGTGGCCGGGGTCTCCGGCACATGCAGGGTGACGATGTCGGCGCGGGCCAGCAGGTCGTCCAGGCTGGCCGCAGCACGCGCATTGCCCAGCGCCAGCTTGGTTTCCACGTCGTGGAAGATCACCTGCATGCCCAGCGATTCGGCCAGCACGCCGACCTGGGTGCCGATGTGGCCATAGCCGATGATGCCCAGGGTCTTGCCACGCACCTCATGGCTGCCGCTGGCCGACTTCGACCAGCCGCCGCGATGGCACTCGGCATTCTTCTGCGGAATGCCACGGGTCAGCATGATGGCCTCGGCAATCACCAGCTCGGCCACGCTGCGGGTGTTCGAATAGGGCGCGTTGAACACCGGGATGCCGGCCAGCTCGGCCGCGTCCAGGTCGACCTGGTTGGTGCCGATGCAGAAGCAGCCCACCGCGATCAGGCGCTTGGCCTCGGCCAGCACCTCGGCGCTGAGCTGGGTGCGCGAGCGGATGCCGACGATGTGCGCCTCGGCGATGCGCGCCTTCAGTTCGTCCTCGGGCAGCGCCTTGGTGTGCGCCTCGATCTGGCTGTAGCCGGCGGCGCTGAACACCTCCACGGCGGTCTGGCTGACCCCCTCCAGCAACAGCACGCGGATATCCTGCTTGGGGAACGAGGTCTTCTTCGGCGACATGGGGCGACACGGCCAGTGGGACAGGGGCTGACCACTATGCCAGATCGAAGCGCCCATGGTGCAGTGCGCAATTGGTTGCATCCGTAGCTATCTGCAGCGCGGCAGGGCTGGACGCTGGCGCGTGCCGCTGGCACGCTTGCCCGTTCTTCACGCCCCGCGCTGGACCGTCATGACCGATTCCCGCATTGCCTCGCTGCAGCAGGCCTGTCCCGGCCTGAAGCTGAAGACCGACCCGGCCGACCTGGAGCATTACGGGCGCGACTGGACCCGGCGCTGGACGCCGGCGCCGTTGGCGATCGCACTGCCGGCCACGGTCGAGGAAGTGCAGGCGGTGATGCGCTGGAGTGCGGGCGAGGGCGTGGCCGTGGTGCCGTCCGGCGGCCGTACCGGCCTCTCCGGTGGCGCGGTGGCTGCCAACGGCGAGCTGGTGCTCAGCCTGGAACGGATGAACAAGGCGCTGGCCTACGACGCGGTCGATCGCACCCTGGTGGTGCAGGCCGGCATGCCGCTGGAAGCCGTGCACAACGCCGCGCTGGACCACGGCCTGATCTACCCGGTGGATTTCGCCGCGCGTGGTTCCTGCACGATCGGCGGCAACATCGCCACCAATGCCGGTGGCATCCGCGTGATCCGTTACGGCAACACCCGCGAGTGGATCGCCGGGCTGAAGGTGGTCACCGCCAGTGGCGAGTTGCTGGAGCTCAACAAGGGCCTGATCAAGAACTCCAGCGGCTATGACTTCCGCCAGCTGCTGATCGGTTCGGAAGGCACGCTGGGCGTGATCGTCGAAGCGACGGTGAAGCTGACCGATCCGCCGCCGGCCAGCAACGTGATGCTGCTGGCGCTGCCCAGCTTCGAAGTGCTGATGCAGGTATTCGCCGCGTTCCGCGCACGGCTGCAGCTGCAGGCCTTCGAATTCTTCACTGATCGCGCGCTGGAGCACGTGCTGGCGCATGGTGCGCAGGCACCGTTCGACGAGGTGCACCCGTATTACGTGGTCACCGAGTTCGCCGCCAACGACGAAGCGCAGGAAGCGGCGGCGATGGCGGCCTTCGAGGACTGCATGGGCAACGGCTGGGTCAGCGACGGCGTGATCAGTGCCAGCGATGCCCAGGCCGCCCAGTTGTGGCGCCTGCGCGAAGGCATCACCGAATCGCTGGCGCGCTACAAGCCCTACAAGAACGACGTCTCGGTGCGGATCTCGGCGATGCCGGCGTTCCTGGCCGAGACCCAGGCATTGATCGGGCAGGCCTACCCGCACTTCGATGTGGTGTGGTTCGGTCATATCGGTGACGGCAACCTGCACATCAACGTGCTCAAGCCCGATGACACCAGCGACGCCGATTTCGTGGCGCAGTGCGAGCATGTGACCAAGCTGCTGGCGCAGGTGCTGGCCCGGTTCGATGGCAGCATCTCGGCTGAACACGGCATCGGCCTGGTCAAGAAGGGCTACCTGGACAGCACCCGCGGCCCGGCCGAGATCGCCCTGATGAAGGCGGTCAAACGTGCGTTCGATCCCCAAGCGCGGCTGAATCCCGGCAAGCTGTTCGACGTTTGAGCCGGGCAAATCCTTCACGCACCCGTTACGCTCCACGCATCCTCACAACCGGCTTCGAACCGATGACCCGTCCGCTTCTGCTGCTCGCCCTGCTGTCCCTGCCGCTGGCCGGCTTCGCTTCCAGCTTCGCCGGCACCTCGGCCGGTTCCGCCACCGGTGCATCGTCGGGCTCTTCGGCCAGCAGCTCGGGCGACGACAAGGTGGTGCAGGCCGCACGCGACGATGCCGCCGCGTTCATCGCCAGCGACGGCCAGATCCGTGGCGCCCGCCTGCAGGCCGCGCTGGTCCACCTGCGTGAGCAGAGCGCTGCCGCGCAGCAGCAGAGCGACCTGGAACTGGCCCGCGCGCTGCTGGCGCGTTGATCCCGGGTAGTGCCGGCCGCTGGCTGGCAACGCCATGACATCTGCACGGAACGCAGCCAGGCATGGCCTGGCTCTACTGCTGGCCGTTCCGGCCGCACATGCCAGCAGCGACCTGCGCCTGGATCCGGAAGGGCTGAGCCCTGCACAGCAGCAGGTGGCGATGCAGACCCTGGCCGACGTGCAGTCCCTGCTGCCAGATGGCCTGCTGCGCTCACTGCCAGCACACGTGCAGGTGCGCTGGAGCGACCACCTGCCGGCCGATGTGCACGGTCGCGCTTTCGCCGGCCGCATCGACCTGCGTCGCGAGCTGCTGGATGATGCCGTGCCCGGCGCACGCCGTGCACGACGCAGCGCGCTGGTGCATGAACTGACCCATGTTGCAGACCGTAGCGGCGCGAACTGGTCGCGCAGTGCGCGCTGGCGCGACCTGGCCGGATGGCAGCGCAAGCCCTGGCATCTCGGCCGTGGTGGCAACGACTTCCGTGACCGTAGTCCGGATGCCTATGAACTGAAGGATCCGGCCGAGTACCTGGCAGTGAACGCCGAGCATTTCGTGCTCGACAGCGAGTTTGCCTGCCGGCGCCCGGCGCTGGCGCAGTGGTACCAGGCCCATTTCGGAACCCCGCCATCGCTGCCGCAGTCGCACTGCGCGGCCACGTTGCCATTGCTGCAGGCCGAATCGGAAGAGGGTGCGGCATCGCTGCTGCAGCTCGATCCTTCGCGCGTCTACGCCGTGGACTACCTGTTCGCCGAAGGCAGTGCGCAGCCGATGAGCCGCTGGGGGCACAGCATGCTGCGGCTGGTGATCTGCCGGCCGGGCCGTGCGCCGGGGCCGGACTGCCGCCTGGACCTGGAGCACCACCGCGTGCTGTCGTTCCGCGCATTCGTGGGTGATGTGCAGATTTCCAACTGGCGTGGCCTGACCGGCGGCTATCCCTCGCGGCTGTTCGTGCTGCCGCTGCAGCAGGTGGTGGACGAGTACACCAAGGTGGAACTGCGTGGGTTGCAGTCGCTGCCGTTGCAGTTGTCGCCCGGCGAGATCGCCGGCCTGCTCGAGCGCACTGCACAGGTGCACTGGAGCTACGACGGGCGCTATTACTTCGTCAGCAACAACTGCGCGGTGGAAACCGCAAAGCTGCTGCAGGCGGGCGTGCCGCGCCTGGGGGAGGCCGGGCTGGCCCAGCTGAGTCCGCGCGGGTTGAAGCGTCGGCTGGCGCGATTGCAGGTACTGGATGAGCAGGTGCTGGCTGATCGGGATTCCGCGCAGGCGCAGGGCTACTACTTCGCCTCGGCACGCGACCATTACCAGCAGTTGTTCGATGTGGCGGCTTCGCAGCTGGATCTGCCGGTGCGCGATGTGCGCGCCTGGCTGAAGCTGCCCGCACAGCAGCGTGCGCCCTGGCTGCTGCAGGGTGACCTGCGTGCCAGCGCCGGGCTGCTGCTGCTGGAACAGGCTGCGCAACGCCGCGCCGAACTGCGCGCGCGCGATGTGCTGAAACGGCGCCTGCTGGCGGCACCGGACAGTGCCGAGACGCGCGGCCTGCGCCAGCTGCTGGAGCAGGGTGGGCAATGGCTGCGCCCGGGTACGCTGCTGGTCGACGATGGCTACGGGTTGCCGCTTGCCGATGAGCAGGCGCTGTTGTCCGAGGTCGTGGCCACCGCCAGTGCGCAGGCGGTGCCGGCGTGGCAGGCGCTGCGCGTACAGCTGCGCCAGACGCTGCCGGCGCCGCAGCGCGACGAAATGGATGCGATCGACGCCAATCTGACCACACTCGGCGCGCACCTGCGCGAACAGGCCAGGCTGCCGGCTACTGGCGCGGAAGCTCGATGACGAAGCGGCTGCCGCCGGCGCTGCCGGGCGTGCAGTAGACGCGCCCGCCATGTGCATCGGCGATGGCCTTGACCACCGCCAGGCCCAGCCCGCTGCCGCCGCCCTGGCGCGAGCGCGAGCCGTCGGCGCGCATGAACGGAGTGAAGATGTCGGTGTGAAGTTCCGGGTCGATGCCCGGGCCTTCGTCCTCGATCGCCACCTGCACGTGTCCGGGCGTGTCGTGCACGGCAATCCGCACCTTGCCCGGGCTGGCGTAGCGACGCGCATTCTCCAGCAGTGCCAGCAGGGCCTGGCGCAAGCGTGTCGGGTCACAGTGCGCGTTGTGTTCCTCGCGGCTGGTTTCCAGCTCCAGCACGAAGCCGGCGGCGCGGAACTGCGGGTCGACCAGGGTCATCACCGAATGCACTTCGGCCACCACGTCGGTGCGCGCGCGGCGTACGTCCAACCGCGCGTTGTCGGACAGGCTCAACACGCGCAGATCCTCGATCAGGCGTGAGAGGCCTTCGACCTGTGCCAGCAGGCTGCGGAACTGGGATTCGTCTGGCTGGAACACGCCCTCGGCCAGCCCCTGCAGGCGACCACGCAGGATCGTCACCGGAGTCCTTAGTTCATGGGCAATGGCCGCATGCCACATCGCGCGCTCGCTCTCCATGTGCTGCAGGCGGCGCGCCATCGCATTGAAATCCTCGACCAGGGTGGCCACTTCGCCGGGCGAGTTTTCCTGGGCGCTGGCGCGCGCACCGAGGTCGCCGCCGGCAAGCGCGCGCACGCTGTCGACCAGCGAATTCAACGGCGACAGGATGCGGTGGGCAAGGCGGAACGAGGCGGCGATGGCCAGTGCCAGGCCGGTCAGGATCACCCCGACCATCCATGCCAGCTCCGGCCCGGTCGGCAGCCAGCTTTCCGGCTCTTCGGCACTGCCGGGGAAGAACTCGACCAGCACCGCGTACAGCAGCCACGATGACAGGATCATCATCACGATGACGCCGATCACCATCAGCGACATCGAGACGATGATGTGGCGACTGAGCCCGGAGCGGCGCAGGCGGGCCATCAGCGGTCGGCCATCAACCGGTAGCCGACACCGCGCACGCTGGCCGGAACATTGACCATGCCCACTTCATCCAGCTTGCGGCGCAGCTTGCTGACATGGCTGTCGACCGTGCGCTCCAGCGCCTCGCTTTCCGGCAGGCATTCGTGCATCAGTTCGCTGCGGCTGAAGATGCGGGTCGGCGCCAGCGCCATGCAGTGCAGCAGCTTGAACTCGGTGAGGGTGAGCAGCACTTCGTGGCTGTAGCCGTCGCCTTCCACATGCACGGCATGGGTGGCCGAGTCGATCAGCAACGGGCCCGCGCGCAGTGCGGTCGGTGCGTCCACGCGCGAGCCACGCAGCGTACGCCGCAGCACGGCGCGCACGCGCGCTGCCACTTCGGCTGGATTGAACGGCTTGACCACGTAGTCGTCGGCGCCCATGCGCAGCGCAGTCAGCTTGTCCAGGTCCTGGTCCAGCGCGGTCAGCATGATCACCGGCGTTTCGCCGCGCTGGCGTAGCTGGGTCAGTACGCTCCAGCCATCCAGCCGCGGCAGTTGTACGTCGAGCAGGACCAGGTCGGGGCGGGCGCTGCGGTGCAGGTCCAGTGCACTGTGGCCATCGGCGGCACGCAGGGTGCGTAGTCCTTCGCGTTCCAGGTAGGCGGTAAGAATATCGGCGATCTCGGCCTCATCCTCGACGATCAGGACGAGGGCGGCGAGGGCAGGGGAGGCATGCATGCAGGGGCGGGGCCTTAAGGTGCTTGCCTCCATCGTATCTCCACAGTTCCTCCATCGAAACCCCATCATCGCCCCGCAGACTGCACGCTTCAGAACCTATCAGCCGCCCGCGCGGCATTGTGCACAGCAATGAGAACCTTCAGGACTCCGGTCGCGTTGATCGCGGCCCTCGCCCTGGCCATGACGGCCTGCTCCGCCCCCGAAGCCACGCCCGAAGCGGCACCGCGCGTCAGCGTGGTCACTGTCGGCCCGCAGGTCGTGCAGCGCGATGACGAACTGCCCGGCCGCGTGGCCGCCGTACGCACCGCACAGATCCGTGCCCAGGTGGGCGGCATCGTGCAGCGCCGGCTGTTTGAGCAGGGTGCGGAAGTGCGCGCCGGCCAGGCCCTGTTCCAGATCGATCCGGCGGCGTTCCGTGCCGATGTCGACTCGGCACTGGCCGCGCTGCAGCGCAGTGAGGCAGCCCTGGGCCGCAGCCGCGTGCAGTCGCAGCGCCTGCATGCGCTGGCGGCCGCGCAGGCGGTCAGCCAGCAGCACCGCGACGATGCCAGTGCCGAGTACGAACAGGCCCGTGCCGCGGTGAACGAAGCGCGCGCGATCCTGGCGCGTCGCCAGCTCGATCTGCGCTATGCCACGGTCAGCGCGCCGATTGCCGGCCGCATCGACCAGGCGCTGGTGACCGAAGGTGCACTGGTCGGCGTGGCCGATGCCGAGCCGATGGCGGTGGTGCAGCAGATCGACCAGGTCTACGTCGATGTGCGCCAGCCAGCGGCGCAGCTCGAGTCGCTGCAACGCAGTGCCGGTGGCGGCGAGCTGCCGGTGACGATCATCGGTGCGGCCGGCAAGCCGCTACCCGAACGTGGCCAGATGCTGTTCTCCGGCATCAATGTCGATGCGCGCACCGGTGATGTGATCCTGCGCATCCTGGTCGACAACCCGCAGCGCCAGCTGCTGCCCGGCATGTACGTGCGCGCGAAGGTGCCGCGGGGTGCGCCGGCCAGCGCACTGACCGTGCCACAGCAGGCCGTGCTGCGCAGTGCCGGTGGCCAGGCCTATGCCTGGGTGATCGGTGGCGATGGCAAGGCGGTGATCCGCACGCTGGAAGTGGACGGTAGTGTCGATCGCCAATGGCTGGTGCGCGCCGGCCTGAAGGCGGGCGAAAAGGTGGTGGTCGAAGGCCAGGAACGCCTGCAGGAAGGCGTGGTGGTCGATGCGCGCGACTGGCAGATGCCGGTCGCCAGCGCCGGCGCGGTGCAGGCCGGCAGCAAGGGCTGAGCCTCTACCGGGCCGGTCCCTCCAGGAAAATCCAACATGGCACGTTTCTTCATCGATCGCCCGGTGTTCGCCTGGGTGCTGGCGATCTTCATCATCCTGGCCGGTGTGCTGGCGATCCCGCGGCTGGCGGTGGAGCGCTATCCGGCGGTTGCCCCGCCCAGCGTCAGCATCTACGCCAGTTACCCGGGTGCGAGCCCGCAGACGCTGAATGACGCGGTGGTCGGCCTGATCGAGCGCGAGCTGTCCAGCGTCAAGCACCTGCTGTACTTCGAGTCGTCGGTGGACACGTCCGGCGAAGCCTCGATCACCGCCACCTTCAAGCCGGGCACCAACCCGGAGCTGGCGCAGGTGGACGTGCAGAACCGGATCAAGGCGATCGAGCCGCGCCTGCCGCGCAGCGTGCGCCAGAACGGCCTGTTCGTGGAGGCCGCCGATTCCGGTTTCCTGATGCTGGTCGGCCTGCGTTCGCCGGATGCCAGCGTCAGCGAGGCCGCACTGGGCGACTTCATGGCGCGCAACATCATCGAGGAGCTGCGCCGCATCGATGGCGTCGGCCGCGTGCAGCTGTTCGGTGCCGAACAGGCGATGCGCGTGTGGCTGGACCCGACCCGGTTGACCGGCTATGGGCTGACCATGGGTGACGTGGCCGCTGCCATCGAGCAGCAGAACCTGGAGATCTCGCCGGGGCGCATCGGCGATTCTCCGGGTGTTCCGGGCCAGCGCATCACCGTGCCGCTGAGTGCCGATGGCCAGCTGTCCACGCCGGAGCAGTTCGCTGCCATCGTGCTGCGCGCCGGGGCCGACGGCTCGCGGGTGGTGCTGGGCGATGTCGCCCGCGTTGAACTGGGCGCGCAGAGCTATGCCTGGGGCACCCGCGAGGATGGTCATCCGGCCACCGCCGCCGGCGTGCAGCTGCGTCCTGGCGCGAACGCGGTTCGCACCGCGTCGGCGGTGCGCGAGCGCATGGCCGAGCTGGCGCCGCTGTTGCCGCGCGGCGTGGAGGCGAGCATTCCGTTCGACACCGCACCGTTCGTCAAGATCTCGATCCAGAAGGTGGTGCAGACGCTGCTGGAGGCGATGCTGCTGGTGTTCGCAGTGATGTACCTGTTTCTGCAGAACTGGCGCTACACGCTGATTCCGGCACTGGTCGCACCGATCGCGTTGCTGGGCACCTTCGCGGTGATGCTGGCGCTGGGCTTCTCGATCAACGTGCTGACCATGTTCGGCATGGTGCTGGCGATCGGCATCATCGTCGACGACGCCATCGTGGTTGTCGAGGGCGTGGAACGGATCATGGCCGAGGAAGGCCTGCCGCCGCGCGAGGCCACCATCAAGGCGATGCGCGAACTGACCGGTGCGGTGATCGGCATCACCCTGGTGCTGACCGCGGTGTTCATTCCGATGGCGCTGGCCAGCGGCTCGGTGGGTGCGATCTACCGCCAGTTCACCGTGGCGATGGCGGTGTCGATCCTGTTCTCGGCGCTGCTGGCATTGAGCCTGACGCCGGCGCTGTGCGCGACCCTGCTGCGCCCGAACACCCATGGCCACCATGGTCGGGGCGGTCTGTTCGGCGCCTTCAATCGTGGCTTCGAACGGATGACCGGGCGCTACCAGCGTGGCGTGGCGTCGGTGCTGCAGCGGAGCGGGCGGGTCATGGGCGTGTTCGCCGCGCTGGTGGCGGCGCTGCTGCTGGGCCTGCACTGGCTGCCGGGCGCCTTCCTGCCGGAAGAGGACCAGGGCTACTTCATGACCTCGATCCAGCTGCCGGCCGAAGCCACCGCCGAACGCACGCTGGCCGTGGTCGAAGCCTACGAACGGCACGTGGCGTCACGCCCGGGCATCGGCTCCAACCAGTCGATCCTCGGCTACAGCTTCTCCGGTTCCGGCCCGAGCGCGGCGCTGACCTACACGATGCTGAAGGACTGGGGCGAGCGTGCAGGGGCCACCGCGGCCGGCGAAGTGGAGGCCGCGCAGAAGGCGATGGCGACGATTGCCGAGGGCGAGGTGATGAGCGTGATGCCGCCGGCGATCGACAGCCTGGGCCGTTCGTCCGGCTTCTCGCTGGCGCTGCAGGCGCGCACCGGGCAGAGCCAGGCCGAGCTGCGTGCGGCCCTGCAGCAGCTGCTGAAGCTGGCCGAGGCCAGTCCGCTGCTGTCGGAGGTGCATGCCGATGGCCTGCCGGCAGGTACCAGCGTGCGGCTGGACATCGATCGCGCCAAGGCCGAGGCGATGGGCGTGGGGTTCGAGCAGATCAGCAGCACGCTGTCGGCGGCGATGGGCTCGCAGTACGTCAACGACTTCCCCAACAAGGGGCGGCTGCAGCAGGTGATCCTGCAGGCCGATGCACCCCACCGGATGGAGCTGGAGGATGTGCTGAGGCTGTACGTGCGCAACAGCGAAGGCGGCATGGTGGCGTTGTCGGAACTGGTGACGCCGCACTGGACCGAGGCGCCGCTGCAGCTGCAGCGCTATCTCGGCTTCCCGGCGCTGAACCTGTCCGGCGCACCGGCCTCCGGCGTGTCGACCGGCCAGGCCATGGCGGAGATGGAGCGGTTGGCGGAGAAGCTGCCGTCCGGTTTTGCCCTGCAGTGGACCAGCCAGTCGCTGCAGGAGCGGGAGTCCGGTGCGCAGGCGCCGTGGTTGCTGCTGTTGTCGATGCTGGTGGTGTTCCTGGTGCTGGCGGCACTGTACGAGAGCTGGTCGATCCCGCTGGCGGTGATGCTGGTGGTGCCGCTGGGCCTGCTCGGTGCGGTTGCTGCGGTGCTGTTGCGGGGCATGCCCAACGACGTGTTCTTCAAGGTCGGCATGATCACCGTGATCGGGCTGTCGGCGAAGAACGCGATCCTCATCGTCGAGTTCGCGCGCCAGCTGCAGCAGCAGGGTCGCGGCCTGGTTGAAGCAGCGCTGGAGGCGGCGCGGCTGCGCCTGCGGCCGATCGTGATGACCTCGTTGGCATTCGCGCTGGGCGTCGTGCCGCTGATGCTGGCGCAGGGCGCGTCGAAGGAAACCCAGCAGGCGATTGGAACCGGTGTGTTCGGCGGCATGGTCAGTGCGACGGTGCTGGCGGTGTTCTTCGTGCCGGTCTTCTATGTAGTGGTGCAGGGCGCGCGGCAGTGGATCGCGCAACGCCTGCGCAGGCGCCGGCCGATGCCGGAAGGATCCGTGGATGGAACGGGACATCGTTGAAGACCTGCATGAGCGGCAGTTGGCAGCGCTGGAACAGCGCCTGCGGCAGGCATTGCTGGATGACGACCACGATGCGCTGACCGCGCTGGTATCGCCGGCATTGTTCATGATGGACGGGCAGGGCGGACGCTTGCTCGACCTGCCGTGGCTGGGCGACTGGCTGGCCGGAAACCTGCACGTGCGCTGCCTGCAGTCGTACGCGGTGGAAACGCTGCTGTGCGGACGCCTGGCATTGTTGTCCAGCGACGTGCGCTTGTCGGTGCGCGGGCAGGGCCAGGAGCGCGAGCTGAAACTGCGCCTGCTGCGGGTGTGGACCTGCAGTTCCGGCGAAAGCGGCGCGCAGCTGTTGTCGATGGCGGTACTGGCCGCATGAGTGCGGTCAGGCCGCTTTCAGGCCCCGCTCACCGACAGGTGGTAGGGTCGAGCCTCTCTGTAGTGTCGACAAGGAGTCGAGCCATGCGTGTAGTTCCCAGTCTGTTGGCAGCCTCCCTCGGGTTGGTGCTGGCCGCGTGCCAGCCGGCCCAGCCGCCCGCCGCAGGCGGCAATGACGCCCCGCCTGCCGCGCCGCAGCCGAGCGCCAGCACCGAAGGTGGCAGCGAGACCACGTACCAGTGTGGTGATCTGAGCGTGCGCGCGACCTTCAATGGCGAGGATGCGGCCACGGTGGTGATCGGCGAACGCACCTTCGCCATGAGCTCCGAGCGTGCGGCGTCGGGTGCCAAGTACGGCGATGGCAAGGGCAACAGCTTCTGGACCAAGGGCAGCGATGACGGCCTGTTGAGCCTGAAGGGCGAAGCCGATCGCGAGTGCCATGCGGTCGAAGCCACTGAAGGCGATGGCAGCGCCGGCAATGCCGCGTTCCGTGCCACCGGCAATGAGCCGGGCTGGCTGGCGGTTGTCGACGGCGACACGCCGGGCCTGCAGGTGGAAGTGGATTACGGTGAGCGTCGTTTCGATGTCGCCCAGCCCACCGCAGGTGCTGACGGCTGGAGTGGCAAGGCGTCCGATGGCACCGACGTCAAGCTCAGCTTCCAGCGCACGACCTGCCAGGACGACATGAGTGGCGAGGCGTTCGATGCCAAGGTGAACCTGACCATCGGCACCCGCCAGTACCACGGCTGCGGCAATTTCGGCGCGAAGCAGCCGTAAGCTACCTGTAGAGCCGAGCCACGCTCGGCTGCAGTCCCTGTCCAACGCACAGCAGCCGAGCGTGGGCTCGGTGCTACACGACTGCTACATCCGATGGCCTGCCTGCGGCGAATGCGCCGCAGGCAGGGACAGGCAGCCGATCAGCGCGAGGCGATTAGTCGGCACGGCCCGCGAATTCGCCGGTGGCGGTGTTCACCAGCACGCGTTCGCCGTTGACGATGTACTCCGGCACCATGATCTCGATGCCGGTGTTGAGCTTGGCCGGCTTCGGGCGCTTGGTGGCGGTGCCACCCTTCAGTTCCGGCGGCGTCTCGATCACTTCCAGCACCACCGAGGCCGGCAGCTGGATCGCCACCGGCTGCTCGTCGATCACCTGCACGTAGATGCCGGTCAGGCCATCGGTGATGTAGCCAGCGTCGTCGCCGATCACGTCCGCGTCCAGGGTGTAGGGGGTGTAGTCCTCGTCATCGAGGAACACGAACGCGTCGCCGTCCTTGTACGAATAGGTGGACTGGCGGCGCAGCAGTTCGACCTCGACCAGGTTGTCGTCGGCATCGAAGCTGGCATCGAGCTTGTTGCCGCCCGGCACGCTGTACATGATGAAGCGGAAGCGGACGTTGCCGCCGCGACCCTGCGGCGAGCTGCGCTCGATGTCGCGGATCTGGTACACGCCGTTGTTGTACTCGACGACGTTGCCCTTCTTGATGTCGTTGGCTTTCATGGTGATCTAGGTCGTTGGGGGAGGGCGCCGTCCCGGCGCCCGTGGGGAATCACTTCGGAGCGAGGCGGGTAGCGCCGTCCAGGCGGATGGTCTCGCCGTTGAGGTAGGTGTTGCCGAGGATGAAGCCGACCAGGCTGGCGAAGTCTTCCGGCTTGCCCAGGCGCGACGGGAACGGAATCGAGGCGGCCAGCGACTGCTGCACGGCTTCGGGCATGCCGTCGACCATCGGCGTCCAGAACACGCCCGGAGCAATCGTATTGACGCGGATGCCGAAGCGCGACAGTTCGCGTGCCATGGGCAGCGTCATCGAGACCACGCCACCCTTGCTGGCCGCATACGCGGCCTGGCCGATCTGGCCTTCATAGGCGGCGATGCTGGCGGTGTTGATGATCACGCCGCGCTCGCCGTCAGTGCCCGCTTCGTTGTGCTGCATGCGGTTGGCCGCGGCCTTGGCCACGTTGAAGCTGCCGACCAGGTTCACCATCACCGTGCCCTGGAAGCCGGCCAGCGGCATCGGGCCTTCCTTGCCCAGCACGCGGCCGGCGCCCAGGATGCCGGCGCAGTTCATCGCCACGTTCAGGCCGCCGAGGAAATCGTGGGCCTGGTCGATGGCCGCGGTCACCGCCGCCTCATCGCTGACGTTGACGTTGAAATAGCGGGCCTTGTCGGCACCCAGCCCGGCAATGGCGGCAGCGCCCTTGTCGTCGTTGAGGTCGAACAGGGCCACCTTGCCGCCCTGGGCGACGAGGTGCTGGGCCACGGCCAGGCCGAGGCCGGAGACGCCGCCAGTGATCACGGCACGTACGGAAGACAGCTGCATTGAACGGTCCTGCAGGTTCGAGAACCGCCGATTCTAACGGAAGCCGCGACCGCCGCTGTTGTGCACTGCGCCGCCTTTGCGGGGCGGCGCAGTGCGGCGGTCAACCGGCGGCGGCCAGCGCCTGCCCGGTGCGGCTGGCGGTGGCGCGGCCGAGCAGGCCGGCCAGCCAGCGGCCGGTCTCGGCCAGTGCCGGCAGGTCCACGCCGCTGTCCAGGCCGAGGCCCTGCAGCAGGTAGACCACGTCTTCGCTGGCCACATTGCCGCTGGCGCCCTTGGCATACGGGCAGCCACCGGCACCCGACACCGCACTGTCGACCACGCGCACGCCTGCTTCCAGGCAGGTGGCGATGTTGGCGATGGCCTGGCCGTACGTATCGTGGAAGTGCACGGCCAGTGCTTCCATCGGAATCTCGGCAGCGACCGCCTGCAGCATCGCCCGTGCCTTGCGTGGGGTGCCGACGCCGATGGTGTCGCCCAGCGAGATTTCGTAACAGCCCATCTGGTGCAGGGCGCGTGCAACGCGCACCACATCAGCCAGCGGCACTTCGCCCTGGTAGGGGCAGCCGAGCACGGTGGAGACGTAGCCGCGCACGCGCACGCCATCGGCGGCGGCACGGCGCAGGATCGGCTCGAAGCGCGCCAGCGATTCATCGATGCCGGCATTGGTATTGGTGCGGTTGAATGCCTCGGACGCGGCGGTGAACACCGCTACTTCCTCGACGCCCACCGCACGGGCGCGGTCGTAGCCCTGTTCGTTCGGCACCAGTACCGGGTAGTGGATGCCGGGCCGGCGCTGGATGCCGGCATAGACCTCGGCGGCATCGGCCAGCTGCGGGATCCACTTCGGGCTGACGAAGCTGGTTGCCTCGATGCTGCGCAGGCCGGTGGCCGACAGGCGGTTGATCAGTTCGATCTTGTCGCCGGTGGAGACCGACTGCTTCTCGTTCTGCAGGCCGTCACGCGGCCCGACCTCGACGATGCGGACGTAGTCACTCATGCGGTTGCCCCATTGGCAGGGCGGTGGCAGACCGCCTCGATGTTGTTGCCATCCGGGTCCAGCACGAAGGCGCCGTAGTAGTCCGGGTGATACCACGGGCGCAGGCCCGGGGCGCCGTTGTCGCGGCCACCGGCGGCGAGGGCGGCGGCATGGAAGGCGTCCACCTGGTCGCGGCTGGCGCAGGCGAAGGCCACATGCACGCCATGGCTGACGGTGCCGCCATTGCCAAGCCAGAAGAACGGCTTGCCGTCGCTGCCGAAGCCGATGTGGTCGTGCGCGCCGGTCTGTTCGGCGGTCACTTCCATCACCACGCCGATCTGCAGTGGCGCCAGTGCCTGCAGGAAGAAGGCCTTGCTGCGCGCCAGGTCGGCGCTGGTCAAACCAAGATGATCGAGCATGTTCAGGCTTCCGTGACCCAATGGGGGGCGCGCTTGTCGAGGAAGGCGCCCAGGCCTTCCTGGCCCTCGGCGGACACCCGCAGGCGCGCGATCAGGGCGGCATTATCGCGATCCAGGGTGTCGCGGTCATGGCTGTCGCGGACCTGGCGGACCAGTTGCTTGGCGGTGGACGAGGCGATCGGGCCGGCCTTGTCGAGCAGGGCCAGCTGGCGTTGCACGGCCTCGTCCAGGCGTTCGGGCTCGACCAGCTGGTGGACCAGGCCGATGCGCAGCGCAGTGTCGGCGTCGAAATGCTCGCCGGTGGCGAACCAGCGGCGGGCCTGGCGCGGGCCGATGGCTTCGATCACATAGGGCGAGATCACCGCCGGCAGCAGGCCGAGGCGGCTTTCGGTCAAGCCGAAGCGGGCCGAGGTGCTGGCGATGGCGATGTCGCAGCAGGCGACCAGGCCGACGCCGCCGCCGAAGGCCGCGCCATGGACCCGGGCCAGGGTCGGCTTGGGCAGCTCGTCCAGGGTGCGCATCAGCCGGGCTAGGGCCAGCGAGTCCTCGCGGTTATCGGCTTCGCTGGCCGCCGCCATGCCGCGCATCCACTGCATGTCGGCACCGGCCGAGAAGGAGGCGCCGTGGCCGGCCAGCACCACCGCGCGCACCGAAGCATCGTGGCCGGCGGCCTCCAGTCCGGCGGTCAGCCGGGCGATCAGCCCGGCGTCAAAGGCGTTGTGCAGCTCCGGCCGGTTCAGCCAGAGAGTGAGGACGGCGCCGCTGCGCTCGATCTGCAAAGCATCGTTCATGGGATTCCAAGGTCACTCCATACCTGTATGGACCTGTATGGATCATAGCGGGCCATTGGTCATGGGCCATGACGCGACGCGGGAATGTTAGAATCGAGAACCATTTACATCCAGCAGAGAACACGCTAGATGACGCTGTCCGAACTGCCGCTGCACACCTCGGCCGTGGTCGAGTCCGTGCAGGACCTGCATGCCAACGATGCCATCGCCCGTCGCCTGCGCGAGCTGGGTTTCGTGAAGGGCGAGGAAGTGCGCCTGGTGGCCAAGGGTCCGGTGGGGGGAGAGCCGCTGCTGGTGCAGGTCGGGTTCACCCGTTTCGCGCTGCGGATCAGTGAAGCCAAGCGGGTCGTGGTCGACGCCGCCAGCCAGGAACGACGCGCATGACTGCTACTGCCACTACCGCCCCCCTGCGCGTTGCGCTGGTTGGTAACCCCAACAGCGGCAAGACCGCACTGTTCAACCAGCTGACCGGCAGCCGGCAGAAGGTTGCCAACTACACTGGCGTCACCGTCGAGCGCAAGGAAGGCCGTCTGCGTGCGCCGTCCGGCCGCGAGTTCGCGGTACTCGACCTTCCGGGCGCCTACAGCCTGCATCCGGCCAGCCTGGACGAGGCGATCACCCGTGACCTGTGCCGGGGCTTCTACCCGGGCGAAGCCGCGCCGGATGTGCTGCTGTGCGTGATCGACGCCACCAACCTGCGCCTGCACCTGCGCTTCGCGCTGGAACTGCGCGAGCTGGGCAAGCCGATGGTGGTGGCGCTGAACATGGTTGATGCGGCCCAGCGCCGTGGCATCCAGGTGGACGTGGCCGCGCTGGAGCGCGAGCTGGGCGTACCGGTAGTGGAGACCGTGGCGGTGCGCAAGCAGGGCGCCAAGGCCCTGGTCGAACGCCTGGATGCGATGGTCCCGCACCTGGATGCACCGGTGCCGGGCCCGGAAGGTGGCATCGATTACCACGCCAAGGTGCGCGAGATCCTGTCGGTGGCCGTGCGCATGCCGGCGCGGACCGCGAAGATCGACGACGCGCTGGACCGCTGGCTGCTGCACCCGGTGTTCGGCCTGGTCAGCCTGGCGGTGGTGATGTTCCTGATCTTCCAGGCCGTGTACGCCTGGGCGACGCCGCTGATGGACGCCATCGAGGCCGGTTTCGCCTGGCTCGGCGCCTTCGTCGGCAGCGTGCTGCCGGAAGGCCCGCTGGCCAGCCTGCTGACCGACGGCATCATCGCCGGTGTCGGTGGCGTGGTGGTGTTCCTGCCGCAGATCCTGATCCTGTTCTTCTTCATCCTGGTGCTGGAGGAATCCGGCTACCTGCCGCGTGCGGCGTTCCTGCTCGACCGCATGATGGCCGCTGCCGGCCTGTCCGGTCGCTCGTTCATCCCGCTGCTGTCCAGCTTCGCCTGCGCAGTGCCGGGCATCATGTCCACGCGCAGCATCCAGGACCCGCGTGACCGCCTGGCCACGATCCTGGTGGCGCCGCTGATGACCTGTTCCGCACGCCTGCCGGTGTACGCGCTGCTGATCGGTGCGTTCATTCCGCAGAAGACGGTATGGGGCGTGTTCAACCAGCAGGGCCTGGTGCTGTTCGGCCTGTACGCGGCCGGCATCCTCAGCGCGCTGGCGATGTCGTGGATCATGAAGAAGTGGCGCCGCGACAAGAGCGAGCATCCGCTGATGCTGGAACTGCCGTCGTACCGCCTGCCGCACGTGCGTGACCTGGCGGTCGGCCTGTACGAACGCGGCATGATCTTCCTCAAGCGCGTTGGCGGCATCATCCTGGCGCTGACCATCCTGCTGTGGGTGCTGCTGTCGTTCCCGGCAGCGCCGGCGGGGGCCACCATGCCCGCGATCGATTACAGCTACGCCGGCCAGATCGGCCATGCGATGGCGGCGTTCTTCGCGCCGCTGGGCTTCAATTGGCAGATCTGCATCGCGCTGATCCCGGGCCTGGCCGCGCGTGAGGTGGCGGTGTCTTCGCTGGCCACCGTGTATGCGCTGTCGGCAGCCGATGACGATGCCGCCAGCCAGGCACTGACCCCGCTGATCAGCGATGGCTGGTCGCTGGCCACCGCACTGTCGCTGCTGGTCTGGTACATCTACGCCCCGATGTGCATCTCGACGCTGGCCACCATCAAGCGCGAGACCAACTCGTGGAAGCAGATGGGCTTCGCTGCGTTCTACCTGTTCGCGGCGGCCTACGTGGCCGCCCTGATCACCTACCAGGTGACCAGGGCGCTGGGAGGCGGCTGATGGATGCCGGCCTGCTGATCCAGTACCTGATCATCGCGGTGGCCGTGCTGGTCAGTTCCTGGGTGGTGCTGAAGAAGCAGTTCCCCGGTACGGTGCGCAAGCTGCGCGGTGCGTTGGCGCTGGCCCTGCTGAAGCCGGGCCGTGCTGCCTGGCTGCAGGCGCTGGGGCGGAAGGTCGCGCCGCCGGCGAGCGGGAGTGGTGGCGCCTGTGGCGGCTGCGACAGCTGCGGGCCGACTCCGCCGAAGCAGCACTGACGCTGCTTTTCCTGCGCAGGTGGGTGCGAACCTTGGTTCGCACGCTTCCGGGGTTCAGACCTCTCTGCGGATGATCGCCCGGAAGCGTCCATCCCGATTCAATCGCCGCACCGATTCCCGGTTCCCATGGGTTGCCGCGAAGCCGGCCACGTCGGCAAGGGCATCGAGCAGCAGGCCTTTCAGTCCGTCGCGGTTACCAGCCTGCAGCAGGTCTTCAAGATCCTGCTGGATGAAGGCCCGGCGCAGGCCTGGTGTCTCTTCGATCCGCCAGTCGACGTGGGGCGTGGGAATGCTGGAGCGGTACCTGAAAGCCGTTTCAAGATCGTCAGGTGCGAGGGGATGCTCGAGCAGCTCTGGAAAGTAGAGTCCAGCATTCACATAGAAACCCCGGCTTTCGCTGGCACGCTGGTGATTCACGACAAGGAGGGCGTCATCCAGCAAGCGGTAGCGGGTAGTCGTGGTCCCGGCAAAGCCGGTCTTCCTAGCGCACTTGCTGAAGACAGTCGAGGATTTCATGGGCTTTGCCCGGGCCGGAACAGGGGGCCACAGCCTTGAGGCGCGGTGCCTGGCGGTCAATTGGCAAACGCGACACCCGCAACGAGCGCCCCAGGTGCGTGCGAACGCCCCGGGTGGGTGCGAACCTTGGTTCGCACGCTCTTCTGGCTAGTTGGCCCGTGAGCCCAGCTCCGCCGCCAGCGCCAGCCACTTGCTGCGTTGTGCCGGTGTACTGCTGCGTACAGCGCCAAGGCGGCTGACACGCACCGGGCGGATGCCGCAGAACTGCAGGATGGTGGCGCGGATCTGGGCGATGCCCGGGTCGCGGTAGATCCAGCGGTAGTACCAGGGCGGCGTATCCAGCGTGGTGATCACCCGCGCGCTGCGCCCGGCCAGCAGCCGGTCCCACCACACCGAATCGCGCCGGTAGCGGAAGGCGTACCCCGGCAGCAGCACGCGATCGAAGAAGCCCTTCAGCAGTGCCGGCATCGCGCCCCACCAGGTGGGGTAGACCAGCACCAGGTGATCGCAGGCCTCGATCGCTTCCGCGGCGTCCTGCAGGTCGGCTTCCAGCGGCTGGATCTGACGGTAGCCGTGGCGCAGTACCGGGTCGAACTGGAGGTCACCCAGCGCGATCAGGCGCACCCGGTGGCCAGCATTCTCGGCGGCGGTGGCATAGCGCTGGGCGAGGGCGCCGCACAGGCTGTCACGGTCAGGATGGCCCAGCAGGATCAGGATGGAACGGGACACGGCAACCTCGCGCAATGGAAAGTGCGCGAGGTTAGGGTCTGCCCCAGGGGCAGAGTCAAACCGGGGTGGTGCAGCCGCTGGGTTCCAGGATGCAGTCGCCGCTGCCGGAGTGCAGCCACTGCTGCAGTTCGTCGCTGACCAGCTGCAGGTCGCGCTCGACCTGTGCCAGCCGCATCCGCTCGTCGGCGATGCGGCCGCGCTGCTGCTCCAGCAAGGCCAGTACCGCTGGCCAGTCGAGCCGTCCATCGCGGCCCTGCAGGCGTGAGATCGCGGCCAGGGTGATGCCCAGCCCCAGTGCCTGGCGGATCAGCTGCACCCAGGCCACGTCCTGTTCGCTGTAGTCGCGATAGCGGTTCAGGCGTGGCACCGGCGGCAGTAGTCCGCGCGCCTCGTACAGGCGGATGGCCCTGGCACTGGCGCCGGTCAGGCGGCTGACTTCGGAGATGCGCATCGACTCAGTCCCGCACCAGCCCGCCATCGACCACCAGGTTCTGACCGGTCACCGCGCGCGACCAGGGGCTGGCGAAGAACAGCGCGGCATCGGCGAACTCGACCGGCGTGGTGACGCTGCGCAGTGGCGTGTTGGCGGCGATGTAGTCGAACACTGCTTCCGGCGTGGCGGCGCTGGCATCGGTGGTGCGCAGCAGGCCGCCCGACAACATGTTCACGGTGATGCCATGCGGGCCGAGGTCGCCGGCCAGGGTGCGGGTCAGCGACAGCAGTGCGGCCTTGGCGGCGGTGTAGTCGTGATAGGGCACCACCGGATTCTGGAACAGGTTGGTGCCGATGTTGATCACCCGACCGAAGCGACGGGCCTGCATGCCGGGCAGGGCGGCCTGCACGGTGTTCAGCGCGCCGCGCACGCTGCCCTCGAACTGCGCCTGGAACGCCGGCCAGCCGATGTCGGCGGCGCCGTCGCGGGCATCACCATTGAACGAGAACGCTGCCAGTGCGTTGTTGACTACGGTGGTGACGCCCTGGCCGAAGTGGGCCAGGGCGTGCTGCAGCATTGCATCGACCTCGGCGCGCTCAGTGACATCGGCCGGCAGCGCGATCGCCTGTCCGCCCAGCTCGGCAGCCAGAGCACGTGCGGCGCCTTCGCTTCGGTGGTAGTTGATGATGACGCGCGCGCCCTGTGCGGCGAAGGCGCGGGCGATGTGCTGGCCAAGTCCGCGCCCGGCACCGGTGACCAGCACCAGCTGTTCGCTGATCTGCATGAGGGAACTGCCATCCATTGCATGAAGGGCATGCAGCGTAGCAGCGATGGCGCTTGCCGGAGCGGGCGTGCTGCCGCTAGCCTGCAGGCATGAACCAGACTCCCCTGCGATTGCTCATCCACGGTGCCTCCGGGCGCATGGGCCAGGCCCTGCTGCGGCTGGCCGCCGAACATCCCGAAACCCTGCAGATCGCCGCTGCGGTGACGGGTCGTGCGCCGGCCCAGCGCGTGGTCGATGGCGTACCGTTCTTCGCGGCCAGCGAGCTGCCCGGTGCGCCGGCATTCGACGTGGCGATCGACTTCAGCCTGCCGGAGGGTTTCGACCCGATGCTGGCACTGTGCGTGGAACGTGGTGCGGGGCTGGTCTCGGGCACTACCGGCATCTTCAGCACGCAGCGCCAGGCGCTGGAGGCGGCGGCGGCGAGGATCCCGCTGGTCTGGGCCTCGAACTTCAGCCTGGGCGTGGCGGTGCTGGACGAGCTGGTCGAGCGCGCGGCGCAGGCGCTGGCCGGCTGGGACTGCGACATCGTCGAGTCTCACCACACCCAGAAGAAGGACGCGCCGTCGGGCACTGCACTGACCCTGGGCGCGGCCGCGCAGCGGGGCGGGGCGGAGCCGCACTATGCCAGCCTGCGCGCTGGTGACATCGTCGGCGAGCATCTGGTGCAGTTCACCGGGCTGGGCGAGCGCATCGAGCTGGTGCACCGGGCCACCAACCGCGACATTTTCGCCCGCGGCGCCCTGTTCGCCGCCCGCCAGCTGCAGGGCCGCGCCCCGGGCAGCTACCGGGTACGGGACCTGTTGCAGTAGGGCGGTAGTGCCGGTCGCTGGCCGGCAGCTTCCGGGCGCCCGAAGGCGTGGGGATAGCCGGCCAGCGGCCGGCACTACCAGGCGGCGGACCGCGCATACGCCGCCGGATTGAAATGAATGCGCAATCGCCCGTTCATGAAGCGCGATAACCGCTGGCGCGAGCGCCCCGGCAGCGCTACAATTCGCACTCGCCGAATCACGAA
This sequence comes from Stenotrophomonas sp. YJH_SMC_25, assembly GCF_059369595.1. Lineage (NCBI taxonomy): Bacteria > Pseudomonadati > Pseudomonadota > Gammaproteobacteria > Lysobacterales > Lysobacteraceae > Stenotrophomonas > Stenotrophomonas sp. YJH_SMC_25. Next base: position 150,901 of record NZ_JCAFSV010000010.1, read on the forward strand.
AGCCGGACCGGTCCCAGACCGCACGTCCGCGCTTTTTTGCAACCGGATTTCCGTGAAGCGCAGGCGTGACTTCGGCAGCCCCCTCGGTAGCCAAAGTGAGATTCCCGTGACCCAAGCCGCAATCCTCGTCCTCGAAGACGGCACCGTATTCGAGGGCGAATCCGTAGGCGCGCCCGGCCTGTCCGTCGGTGAGGTGGTGTTCAACACCGCCATGACCGGCTACCAGGAAGTATTGACCGACCCGTCCTACGCCCGGCAAATGGTCACGCTGACCTATCCGCATATCGGCAACACCGGCATGACCGACCAGGACAATGAAGCGTCCAAGGTGTGGTCGGCCGGCCTGATCGTGCGCGATGTTCCGCGTCGCCCCAGCAACTGGCGCAGCCAGGTGTCGCTGCAGGACTGGCTGATCCAGCGTGGCGTGGTTGCCATCGCCGGCATCGACACCCGCAAGCTGACCCGCATCCTGCGCGAGAAGGGCGCGCAGAACGGTGCGCTGATGGCCGGCGACATCGACGTGGAAAAGGCACTGGAAGCCGCCCGCAAGTTCCCGGGGCTGAAGGGCATGGATCTGGCCAAGGTCGTCACTACCGAGAAGACCTACACCTGGACCGAGGGCCAGCTGGACCTGGATGCCAATGCCTTCGTCAGCGTGCCGGCCAAGTACAAGGTCGTGGCCTACGATTTCGGCGTGAAGACCAACATCCTGCGCATGCTGGCCGAGCGCGGCTGCGAAGTGACCGTGGTACCGGCACAGACCCCGGCCGCCGAAGTGCTGGCCCTGAAGCCGGACGGCGTGTTCCTGTCCAACGGCCCGGGTGACCCGGAACCGTGCGACTACGCCATCGAAGCGATCAAGACCTTCATCGACGTGAAGATCCCGACCTTCGGCATCTGCCTTGGCCACCAGCTGCTGGGCCTGGCCTCGGGCGCGCAGACCATGAAGATGGGCCACGGCCACCACGGTGCCAACCACCCGGTGCAGGACCTGGACAGCGGCCGGGTGATGATCACCTCGCAGAACCACGGCTTCGCGATCGATGAAGCGACCCTGCCGCCGACCCTGCGCGTGACCCACCGCTCGCTGTTCGATGGCACCAACCAGGGCGTGGCCCGCACCGACGTGCCGGCGTTCTCGTTCCAGGGCCATCCGGAAGCGTCGCCGGGCCCGACCGATGTCGGCCCGCTGTTCGACCGCTTCGTGGTGCTGATGGAGCAGGCCAAGGCGTGATCAGTACGCCGCCGGCCCCCCGGTGGCGTCGCGATGGACCGTAAACCCCGCATCGCTGCTGCCCCTGGCGCGGCGCTGCGGTTCAAGATTCCTGATCGACAGCGTGCGATCACTCCCCCTTGTCACGCTGTACTGACTTAGAGAAGAAAATGCCCAAGCGCACTGACCTCAAGACCATCCTCATCATCGGTGCTGGCCCGATCGTCATCGGCCAGGCCTGCGAGTTCGACTACTCCGGCGCCCAGGCCTGCAAGGCCCTGCGTGACGAGGGTTACCGCGTGGTGCTGGTCAACAGCAACCCGGCCACGATCATGACCGACCCGGAGATGGCCGACGCCGTCTACATCGAGCCGATCAACTGGCAGACGGTCGAGAAGATCATCGCCAAGGAAAAGCCCGATGCGCTGCTGCCGACCATGGGTGGCCAGACCGCGCTGAACTGCGCGCTGGACCTGGCCGACAACGGCGTGCTGGAGAAGTACAACGTCGAACTGATCGGCGCCAAGCGCGAAGCGATCCGCATGGCCGAAGACCGCGAGCTGTTCCGCGTGGCCATGGGTGAGATCGGCCTGGAATGCCCGACCGCCGCCGTCGCCCACACCCTGGACGAAGCGCTGGAGATCCAGACCCGCGTTGGCTACCCGACCATCATCCGCCCCAGCTTCACCCTGGGCGGCAGCGGTGGCGGCATCGCGTACAACCGCGAAGAGCTGGTCGAGATCGTCAGCCGTGGCCTGGAACTGTCGCCGACCACCGAAGTGCTGGTGGAAGAGTCGGTGCTGGGCTGGAAGGAGTTCGAGATGGAAGTGGTCCGCGATACCGCGGACAACTGCATCATCGTCTGCTCGATCGAAAACCTCGACCCGATGGGCGTGCACACCGGTGACTCGATCACCGTGGCCCCGGCGCAGACCCTGACCGACAAGGAATACCAGCGCCTGCGCGATGCCTCCATCGCCGTGCTGCGCAAGATCGGCGTCGATACCGGTGGCTCGAACGTGCAGTTCGGTATCAACCCGAAGACCGGCCGCGTGGTCGTCATCGAGATGAATCCGCGCGTGTCGCGTTCCTCGGCGCTGGCCTCCAAGGCCACCGGCTTCCCGATCGCCAAGGTCGCCGCCAAGCTCGCCGTGGGTTACACCCTGGACGAACTGAAGAACGAGATCACCGGCGGCCTGACTCCGGCCTCGTTCGAGCCGTCCATCGATTACGTCGTCACCAAGATCCCGCGCTTCGCCTTCGAGAAGTTCCCGGCCGCCGACGCCCGCCTGACCACCCAGATGAAGTCGGTGGGTGAGGTGATGGCGATGGGCCGCACCTTCCAGGAGTCGGTGCAGAAGGCCCTGCGTGGCCTGGAAACCGGCAAGGTCGGCTTCGACCCGACCGGCCTGGACCTGGGCAACGAAGACGACCTGCAGACCCTGCGCCGCGAACTGAAGGCACCGGGTCCGGAGCGCCTGTTCTTCGTCGCCGATGCATTCCGCGCCGGCATGAGCGTGGAAGAGATCTACGCGCTGTCGTTCATCGATCACTGGTTCCTGGACCAGATCGAGGAAATCATCGCTGCCGAAGCTGACGTCGCCGCCGGTGGCATCGACGCACTGGACGCCGCACGCCTGCGCAAGCTGAAGCGCGCCGGCTTCTCCGACGCACGCCTGGCGCAGCTGACCGGCACCAACGAAGCCGCCATCCGCGCGCTGCGTCGTGCGCACAAGGTGCGCCCGGTCTACAAGCGCGTGGACTCCTGTGCCGGTGAATTCTCCACCGGTACCGCCTACCTCTACTCGACCTACGAGGACGAGTGCGAGGCCGCGCCGAGCAACCGCGACAAGATCATGATCCTGGGCGGTGGCCCGAACCGCATCGGCCAGGGCATCGAGTTCGACTACTGCTGCGTGCATGCGGCACTGGCGCTGCGCGAGGATGGCTATGAAACCATCATGGTCAACTGCAACCCGGAAACCGTGTCGACCGACTACGACACCTCCGACCGCCTGTACTTCGAACCGCTGACCCTGGAAGACGTGCTGGAAATCGTCGAACTGGAACAGCCGAAGGGCGTGATCGTGCAGTACGGCGGCCAGACCCCGCTGAAGCTGGCGCGGGCGCTGGAAGCCAACGGCGTGCCGGTGATCGGCACCAGCCCGGATTCGATCGACCTGGCCGAGGACCGCGAGCGCTTCCAGCAGCTGGTCGACAAGCTGGGCCTGAAGCAGCCGCCGAACCGCATCGCCCGCAACGACCAGGAAGCGCTGCTGCTGGCCCGCGAGATCGGCTACCCGCTGGTGGTGCGCCCGAGCTACGTGCTGGGCGGCCGTGCGATGGAAATCGTCTACGGCGAAGCCGACCTGGCCCGCTACGTGCGCGACGCGGTGAAGGTGTCCAACGATTCGCCGGTGCTGCTGGACCGCTTCCTCGACAACGCCGTGGAGTGCGACGTCGACATCATCGCCGACAAGGATGGCAACGTCCTGATCGGTGGCGTGATGGAGCACATCGAAGAAGCCGGCGTGCACTCGGGCGATTCCTCGTGCTCGCTGCCGCCGTACTCGCTGTCGGCTGAAACCCAGGCCGAACTGCGCCGCCAGGTGGTGGAGCTGGCCAAGGCCCTGAACGTGGTCGGCCTGATGAACACCCAGTTCGCGATCCAGACCAGCGACGAAGGTGCCGACACCATCTACCTGCTGGAAGTGAACCCGCGTGCCTCGCGCACCGTGCCGTTCGTGTCCAAGGCCACCGGCATGCCGCTGGCCAAGATCGCCGCGCGCTGCATGGCCGGCAAGAGCCTGGCCGAGCAGGGCGCGACCAAGGAAATCGTGCCGGACTATTACTCGGTGAAGGAGGCGATCTTCCCGTTCGCCAAGTTCCAGGGCGTCGACCCGATCCTCGGGCCGGAGATGCGCTCCACCGGTGAGGTGATGGGCGTGGGCCGCAGCTTCAACGCCGCCTTCGCGCGTGCGCAGGAAGCCGGTGGCATCAAGGCACCGCCGGTCGGCAAGGCCTTCGTTTCGGTCCGCGATCCGGACAAGAAGCGCGTGCTGCCGGTGGCCAAGGCGCTGCTGGCGCGTGGCTACAGCCTGGTCGCGACCCGTGGCACCGCCGCGTGGCTGCAGCAGCACGGCATGGACTGCGAGATCATCAACAAGGTGGTCGAAGGCCGTCCGCACATCGTCGACTCGATCAAGAACGGCGAGATCGTCTACATCGTCAACACGACCGAAGGTCGCTCGGCGATCAACGACTCGTTCTCGATCCGTCGCGAGGCGCTGCAGCATCGCGTCACCTACTCGACCACCATTGCCGGCGCCAAGGCGCTGGTGGATTCACTGGAATTCCGCGGCACCGGCCCCGTCTGGTCGCTGCAGGAGCTGCACAAGGAGTTGAATGCATGAGAGCCCCCATCACGATGAAGGGCGCGCAGAAGCTGCGCGACGAACTGGATCACCTGAAGTCGGTCAAGCGCCCCAAGGTGATCGCCGCCATCGCCGAAGCACGTGAGCATGGCGACCTGAAGGAGAATGCCGAGTACCACGCCGCGCGCGAGGAACAGGGCTTCATCGAAGGCCGCATCAAGCAGCTCGAAGGCGAGCTGTCGCACGCCGAGATCATCGACGTGAGCAAGCTCAATGCCGGCTCCAAGGTGGTGTTCGGCGCCAGCGTGACGCTGGCCGACGTGGAAACCGACGAAGAGAAGAAGTACCAGATCGTCGGTGACCTGGAGGCGGACATCAAGCAGGGCCTGATCGCGATTTCCTCGCCGGTGGCGCGCGCGATGATCGGCAAGCTGGAAGGTGATTCGATCGTGATCGACGCCCCGGCCGGCCAGCGCGAGTACGAGATCGTCAGCGTCAGCTACGTGGACTGACCCGGTGGCAACGGCGACCCTGCTGTTGCCGGCACGCAGCCGCTTTGCCGCGGCTGCGCTGCCGGACGATGTGGCGCGCGCGCTTGGCCGCGCCACGACGGTGCAGGTCGCACCGGGTGAACGCGCGCAGCTGACGCGCCATTTCACGGTCGCCGCGCCGCAATGGCCGGTGGCCGCGTTGACCCGCCAGCGCGACGTCGGCGATGCCGCTGGCGCCAGCTGGCTGCGTGCCGATCCGGCCTGCATGGTGCCGGACATGCATGGCGCGCGGATGATGGCCTACGGCGAAACGCTGCGACCGACCCTGGCCGACTGCCTGGCCCTGCTGCCGGTGCTGCAGCCGTTGTTCGCCGATGCCGGATTCGTGCTCGACGCACCGGACCCTTCGCGCTGGTACCTGCGCCTGCCGATCGACCTGGCCCTGCCGGACTTCGACAGTCCGGACGAGGTGCTGGGCGATGACCTGTTCTCGCACCTGCCGGAAGGCGAGGGCGGCCGCCGTTGGCGGGCGCTGATGACCGAAGCGCAGGTACTGCTGCACAACCATTCCTGGAACCAGCAGCGCGCCGCGCAGGGACAACAGCCGATCAATTCGCTGTGGTTCTGGGGTGGTGGCGTGATGCCGGTATCGGTCAGCACGCCGCATGCGCAGGTGCGCAGCCGCGATGCGCTGCTGCAGGGCTTGGCTCTTGCGGCTGGCGTAGCCGTGGATGGCGAGCAGGCGGTCGATGCACTGGTTGATCTGCGCCAGCTGCGCTCGCTGCAGCAGCTCGGCAACGATGCGATCCGTCCGCTGCTGGCCGCGATGAAGCGCGGCGAGCTGCAGCGGCTGGTGCTGGATTTCGAGGACGGCCTGCAGTTCCAGCTGGATCGCGGACAGCGCTGGCAGTTCTGGAAGAAGCCGCGCCAGCTTCACGACTGATCGGGGCTCGGCCGAGCGGGGTCGGATCCGTTTTCCATCGGAAAACGGCGCTGACCCCCAGGGTTTGCCGGGGTTGCCGGCCAGCGGCCGGCACTATCGCAGGTAGCGGCGCCTCAACGGACCTCGCTGACCACCGTCGGCAGCTGCCAATGCCCACCCGCCACGCCGCGGCACTGCCCGGTGGTGAACTCGCCGCTCTTCACGAATCGCGCGCCATCCCAGGCCCAGTCGTGGCCGGAGAAGCAGTCACCGATGCCGCGTCCACGGAAGCGCCCGCGCAGCGTCGCGTCATCGCGATCAAAGTCCTCCGCGTTGGAGGTCACGAACTTCGCCTGGTACGGCGCCTTGTCCTGCACTACCCAGTAGCCGCTGCTGAAGTTGTAGGCACCCATGAAGCAGCTGGTGCTTGCCAGTACATGCTGGGCGTCCAGTCGCTGGATCTCGATCTCGTCTGTCCCGCCCTCGCTCAGGCGGCCGCACTCATCCGGCTTCGGCAGGCTGGCGATCAGTGCCTTGCGCAGGCCCGGTGCGTTCGCCAGTGCCGCGTCCGAGGCGCGCGGTGCCATCAGCGTGCCGCGCATGATCACTGGCACCGGCAACGCCGCAGGCACGCTCGCTTCGGGCTTGTCGCCACGCCGCACCAGCGCACCGGGTGTGCCCAGCCGGCCCTGGGCCTCGTCCATCTTCAGCAGTACGGCCGCTGCACCGCTGTCGGAGATCGGCCACGCCTTGCCCTTGCCGTCGATGATGTCGATGCGTGCGTGGCGCGGCAGCGCGGCGACCAGCGCATCGGTCTGTCCCTGCTGCAGCAGTACTTGATCTCCGTCGCCGGTGTCGCGCACCGGGCCCAGGTCCTTGCCGTTCAGGCGCAGGCGCAGCGCCCCGGTCGGCGTCGCGCTTTCGCCATCCTCGCCGTTGCGCAGCCGCGCGAGCACCTTCGTACCCGGGCCGCCCACGCGTTCCAGCATCAGGCTGAGCAGATTGCCGGGTTGTTCCGGACTGTAGCCGGCGGCGCGGCAGGTGCCGGTGTTGTCACAGGCCAGCGACCAGTCGTTGTGTTGGAACTGCACGCCGGCCTTCGGTTCGGGCGTGGCGGCGTGGGTGGCCGGGGCCAGGGCGAGGCCCAGCAGCGCGGGAAGGAGCGTACGATGCATGCGTTGAAGTCCATTTCCGGGCCGACAAGCATGGAAGATAGGCTGGCAGATTCCAAATGCCAGCGATCGGGGTGGAGCCTCCTGCGGGCAGAGAGATCCGACCCCGCGCTATCATGGGGATGTCTTCCGCAACCCGGCGATGCCGATGTCCCTTGCCGCCGATGCTGCGCAGCCGTCCTCTGATACGCCGATGATCCGCCGCCGCGATGCGGTCGTACCCGGCAGCTGGCCAGACGGCACGCTGCCACTGCTGGCGCGACTCTATGCCAGCCGCGGCGCCGGTACGCCAGAGCTGGCACTGCCGAAGCTGGGCAGCCTCCACGCGCCGGAGCTGCTGACCGGCATCGATGATGCGGTGGGTCTGCTGATCGAGGCCATCGCCAACGACAAGCGCATCCTGGTGGTCGGCGATTTCGATTGCGATGGCGCCACCGCCTGTGCGGTCGGCGTGCGTGGCCTGCGCATGCTCGGCGCGCAACACGTCTTCCACGCGGTGCCGAACCGCATGGTGCACGGCTACGGCCTGTCACCTTCTCTGGTGGAGGAGCTGGCCGCGCTGCAGCCGGACCTGCTGGTCACGGTCGACCACGGCATCGCCTGCCATGCGGGCGTGATCGCGGCCAAGGCGCGGGGCTGGCAGGTGCTGGTCACCGACCATCACCTTCCCGGGCCGCAGCTGCCGCCGGCCGATGTCATCGTCGATCCCAATCTCGACGGTGATGCGTTCCCCAGCAAGTCGCTGGCCGGCGTCGGTGTGATCTTCTACGTGCTGATGGCGCTGCGCCGTCACATGCGCGAGGCCGGCGTCTTCGCCGATGGCAAGGGGCCGGACCTGACCACGCTGCTGGACCTGGTGGCGGTCGGCACCGTCGCCGACCTGGTGGCGCTGGATCCGAACAACCGGGCACTGGTCAGCGCGGGCCTGCGCCGTCTGCGCGCGGGGCAGGGCTGCGTCGGCCTGCGAGCGCTGATCGAAGCCAGCGGCCGTGACGCGGCGCGGCTGACCGCCACCGACATCGGCTTCGCACTCGGCCCACGCCTGAACGCGGCGGGCCGGCTGGAAGACATGGCGCTGGGCATCGCGCTGTTGCTGACCGAAGACCCGCGCCAGGCACGCGAGATCGCGCAGACGCTGGAGCAGATCAACTCGGAACGGCGCGCCGTCCAGCAGTCGATGACTGACGACGCCGAGCAGGCGTTGAGCCGCGTGGTGCTGGACATGGCCGGGCAGCGACCGGTCGCGGCCTGCCTGTTCGATGCCGACTGGCATCCCGGTGTGGTCGGCCTGGTCGCTTCGAAGATGAAGGATCGCCTGCACCGTCCGGTGATCGCCTTTGCCCCGGCCGAACCCGGCGCCGACACCCTGCGCGGCTCGGCGCGCTCCATTCCCGGCCTGCACATCCGTGACGCGCTGGCGTTGGTCGATGCGCGCCATCCGGGCCTGATCGAGCGCTTCGGTGGGCATGCCATGGCGGCTGGGCTGAGCATGCGGCTGGATCACATCGATGACTTCAAGGCCGCCTTCGTCGCCGTGGTGCTGGAGATGCTCGATCCGGCCGCATTGCAGCAGCAGGTGCTCAGTGACGGCGAACTGGCGGCAGATGAGCTGGACCATCGCCACGCCGATGCGCTGCGCCTGGCCGGGCCGTGGGGCCAGGGTTTCCCCGAGCCACTGTTCGACGGCCACTTCGAAGTGGCCAACTGGCGCGTTCTGAAGGAACGCCACCTCAAGCTGGAGCTGCGCCTGCCCGGCGTGCCCGGCACCATCAACGCCATCCATTTCGGCGGCTGGCACGGCAATGCGCCTGGCCGCCACGTGCACCTCGCCTACCGCCTGGCCTGCGACGACTATCGCGGTGGCAGCGCCATCCAGCTGATCATCGAACACTGCCTGCCCGCCTAGAAAAAGGGGACGGAGGGGATTAAGCCGCTTTTGCCTTGTTTGCCAATTGCGACTTAATCCCCTCCGTCCCCTTTTTGGGGGGCCGCCAACCCCGTTACGGTTGCTGGTGCGTTCAACGATCCACGATCCCACTGGAGTCCGGTCATGGTCTTCGCCCGTTGCTGCACTGTGTTGTTGCTGGCCCTTGTGGCCTGGCCCGCTGGCGCGCAGTCGCCGCTGATCTCCCGGCCGCAGGCCAGCACGCCGTTGCTGATTGCCCCGGCTGCCGAGCAGGCGGTCCAACTGCGACACGCCCGCATCGAAGGCGAGGTCCAGGCCGGCGTTGCCCAGACCCGGATCACCTTGGAATTCCACAACCCAAACCGTCGTGTGCTGGAGGGTGAGCTGCAGTTCCCGCTGGCTGATGGCCAGCAGATCACCGGCTTCGCGCTGGATATCAACGGCGAGATGCGTGACGCGGTGCCGGTGGCCAAGGACCGTGGCCGCCAGGTGTTCGAGGAAATCGCCCGCCGTGGTGTCGATCCGGGCCTGCTGGAACAGACCGCCGGCAACCAGTTCCGCCTGCGCGTCTACCCGCTGCCGGCCGGTGGCAGTCGGCGCGTGCAGCTGGTGATCCGCGAACCGCTGGCCTTCGCCGGCCAAAGCTGGCAGTGGACGCTGCCGCTGCAGTTCGCCGCCGGTGCAGCCTCGGTTGAACTGAAGGTGCATGCTCCCGACGCGGCCACCGCAGGTACTGCGCCATTCCGCATCAGCGCGGGCCAGCTGCAGTGGCAGGGCAAGGGTGCGCAGCTGCCGAAGCAACTGCAGTGGAGCCTGCCGGCAGCCCGCCACGCACAGGTGCAGGTGGCGCCCTGGCAGGATGGGCACTACCTGCTGGCACAGCTGCCGGTGGCGGCCAGCAGTACACCCCGCACGTTGCCGAGCGAGATCGGCCTGCTGTGGGACGGCTCCGGTTCGGCGGGGCAGCGCGATCGCACACGTGAGTTCGCCCTGCTGGATCGCTATTTCGCAGCGCTGGGTGACGGCACCGTGGCCTTGACCGTCCTGCGCGATCGCGCCGAGCCGGTGCGTCGATTCCGTATCCGCGCCGGCAACTGGAACGAGCTGCGCGCAGCGTTGCAGGCGGTGCGCCCTGACGGTGCCAGCGCGCTGGCGCAGTGGCAGCCGCAGCCGGGCGTGAAGGAGTACCTGCTGGTCAGCGATGGGCTGTTGACCTACGGGCCGCAACAGCTGCCGGCGATGGCGCCGGATCAACGCTTGTTTGCGGTCAGCAGCGCCGGTGCGCGCACCGATGCCGTGCGACTGCGTGGTTGGAGCGAAGCGCGTGGCGGCCGCTTCGTTGCGCTGGGCGAGGATGTCGATGCGGCGGCGCGCGAGCTGCTGTCGTCGCCGCTGGATGTGCAGGTCGATGCGGGGCGCGGCGTGCAGGACGTGGTGATCGATCGTCGCAGTGAAGCCCAGGGCTGGCTGTGGCTGCACGCACGACTGGCGGCCGACGGTGTGCCGATGCGGGTGCGCGTGGGTGGCGGCGAATGGCAGGCGCTGCCCGCCACGCAGAAGAGTGAAGACGGCGAGCTGCTGGCCGGCTTGTGGGCGCAGGCGCGCCTGCAGCAGCTGGCTGCCGACCGCCGTGGCAACCGCGAGGCGATGCAGCGGCTGTCGCAGCAGTTTGGCCTGGTCGGCCCGGACACCTCGCTGATCGTGCTGGAGACGCTGGAGGACTACCTGCGCTATGCGATCCGCCCTTCGGGCACGCTGCGCGCCGGGTACGACGCCAGGTTTGCAGTGCAGGTAAGAGATCGCGCCGCTGCTGATCGCCAGCGCCTGGATGAGGTGGCGGCACGCTGGAAGGAGCGCCAGCAGTGGTGGAGCCGCAGCTGGCCGAAGGGTGTGCCACCGCAGGCGAAGGGCGGGGCACTGGAAGTGGCCTCGGCGGACCATGCGATGGAATCGGCGCCGGTGGCGATGCTCGCCGCGCCGGCCCCTGCGGCACCGCCCGCCCCGGCACCGATGGCCGCCGCCGCCGAGCAGCGCATGGAAGCCAGCAGCGCGCGTGCACGTCGCTCGGCGCCTGCATCGAACAAGGCCCTGGATTCAATCACGGTCACGGGTGGCCGTGTCGCTGCGCCCGCTGCCGCCAACGACGGCCAACTCGGCATCCAGCTGGCGGCCTGGCAGCCAGACTCGGCCATCGCCCGGCGTCTGCGCCAGGGCCCGCCGTCGCAACTGTATGACCGCTACCTGGCCGAGCGCGATGCGCATGCCGACAGCAGCGCCTTCTTCCTTGATGTGGCCGACCTGCTGCTGGCGCAGGGTCAGCGCGACCTGGCGCTGCGTGTGTTGTCGAACCTGGCCGAGATGGACCTGGACAATCGCCACCTGCTGCGCGTGCTCGGCTATCGGCTGATGCAGGCCGATGCCCCCGCGCTGGCGGTGCCGGTGTTCGAGCAGGTGCTGGCGATGGGCCAGGAAGAACCGCAGAGCTTCCGCGACCTCGGCTTGGCACTGGCGGCGGCCGGCAAGCCGCAGCAGGCGCTGGCGCCGCTGTACCAGGTGGTGGTGCGGCCGTGGGACAGCCGCTTCGATGGCATCGCCCTGATCGCATTGGATGAACTGACCAACCTGGTGGCCCGCAGCACGCCCCGGCTGGATACCACCAGCATCGACCCGCGCCTGCTGCAGGCAATGCCACTGGACCTGCGCGTGGTGCTGTCGTGGGACGCCGACAACAGCGACATGGACCTGTGGGTGACCGACCCGAACGGCGAGCGCGCCTACTACGGCAACCGCCTGACCTACCAGGGCGGGCAGATGTCGCAGGACTTCACCGGCGGCTATGGTCCCGAGCAGTTCTCGCTACGCAATGCCAAGCCGGGCAAGTACAAGGTGGAGGCGAACTACTTCGGCAGCCGCCAGCAGCTGGTGACCGGGGCGACGACGCTGATGCTGCGCCTGACCACCCACTGGGGCACGTCGAAGCAAAAGGACCAGATGGTCACGATGCGGTTGAAGGATCGCGCCGAAACCGTGCTGGTGGGCGAATTCGAGGTGCGGTAGTGCCGGGCCATGCCCGGCGGCTGCACAGCCGGGGAAGGGCCTGTCCGCGCATGGCGTGGATCTACCGCACGTCTTCGACTGCTGGAAGGCGCTGGCGCGGAATCCACCGCGTCAGCGCCACGCCGCCGCCGAGGATCAACAGCGTGCCCACGGTCTGCCACAGCAGCTCGGTCGCCGGTACCTCCGGCAGCGCCGCAGTTCCGGCAAGCCAGTCGATCAACGGCCGCGCCAGCAGGTAGATCAGCACCACGCCCAACACGCGCAATATCCGCTGCACGATACCCTGCGGGTCCTTCGGCCAGCCACGCCATTGCAGCCACGCCACCAGCAGGCCCAGTGCGAGCAGTCGACCGGCTTCACCCACCGGAACGAAGCGGGTGGTTACCGCCGCCCAGGCCATCAGCACGCCCAGCCCCGGCAGGACCGGCAGCTGCCAACGCTGGTTTGAGCGCATGCCTGGCATCAACTGCCACGCCAGCAACGCAACACCGATGCCGACCAGCCAGCCGGCCAGCACGTCGGCCAGGAAATGCCGGCCCAGGTACATCCGTGACACCGCCATCAGCAGTGGCCAACCGAACGCCAATGCCCAGCGCAGCCAGCGGCGGCGGATGCCGAACGCCAGCAGCAGGCCCACGCCGGCGGCGGTGGCTACGCCGACGTGGCCACTGTTGAAGCCATAGTCGGCATCGGGCTGCGCGCGCAGCATCGCGGTGGCCCGGGAATCAGGCAGGGACCAGAACGTGTGCCCTCCGCCATCGACCACGAACGGATGCGACGGCACCCCTTTGTCCAGCACGCGTGCATCCACGTCCGATGGGCGGGGCAGGGCGGCACCCTGCTTGATCGCGTGGGTGGCGCAGGCCATCATCAGTACCGCCAGCATCACGCACAGGCCGGCGCGCAATCGTGCGCCGAACGCGCAGAGCAGGATCAGCGCGGTGTAGGCCATTTCGTAGCCGAGCAGGCTGATGAACTGCATCAGCGCCAGCATCCAGCCGCCGTCGAAGGTCTGCTGCAGCCACAGGTGCCAGTGGGTCTGGAACATCCGTTGTCCTCATCGCGCCGTGGCGGCGCGTACCGCCGGTGACGATAGCGGATCGGCCTTCAGGCCGAACAGGGGCCGCAGCCAGCGGGAGCGTCGGATCAGCAGTTCGTGGATCAGCATGCAGCCGCCGACGGTGCCGCCCAGCAGTAGCGACGGCTCCAGCCAAGGACCCAGTTGCAACGGCTTGAGCCAGAACAGCAGGGCGATGATCAGGCTCTGGTGCAGCATGTACCAGGGATAGATCGCCTCGGTGCAGTACGGCAGCCAGCGGAACGGGCGGTCGAGGAAGACTTTGCCCCAGCCGAGGATGCTCAGCAGCGCGGTCCAGACGTACAGCGACTGGCTGGCCCGGCCCTGCAGGTCCCAGAACGGTTCGGGCCATTGCCGCAGCGGTGAGTCGGCGGGCAGCACCTGGCCGAGGATGCGCAACCCCAGATACCAGCCAACGGCAGCAAGCGCCAGCCACAGAGTGGTGCGGCGCAGGGCGACCACGCGCTGCCAGAACACCGGCTCACGACCCAGCAGGTAGCCGGCCAGGAATACGGTTGCGTACTTCGCGTGCTGGTACCAGTCGCTGAGCAGGGCATTGGTGGACGGGTAGATCGGCTCCAGCCAGATCACCCAGGCCAGCAGCAGGGCGGACGGAAGGCCGATCAGCAGCATCGGCGATGCTGCGCAGAACGCCACCGCGCGGCGCACCACCGCCGTTCCCAGCAACGGCATCAAAAGGGCCAGGGCCAGCGTGTAGTTCCAGAGATACGCCAGGTACCACAGATGGTTCCAGGTGATGCCGTACTGCCAACCGGCAAAGCTCCCTTCCGGCCACGGCCGCACCTGCCAATAGCGCAGCAGGAAGTGGCCGAAGCCGGGTGCCACGTGGCCGTTGGCTACGCCTTCGCAGTAGGGCTGGATCGGCACGATCACGAACATGCCGAACAGCAGCGGCAGCAGCAGCCGCCAGGTGCGCAGGCCGGCGAAGCGCAGCAACCTGCCTTCCGGCCGCATCAGCGCGATGGCGATACCCGAGATCAGGAACAGCAGCGACATCCGCCAGCGGTTGACGAACAGCATCGGCCACTGCAGCCATTCGGCGGTATGCACGCTCTTGAGGTGAAAGCCCCAGTCGTCCACGTAGGCCATGGCGGTGTGGTAGAGGATCAGCAGGGCGAAGGCGAACACGCGCAGGGCGTCGATGTCGTAGCGTCGGGTCATGGTGGTGGTGTGCCGGAGAGTCGAGCCAAGGTGACGCCGTCCGGTCCGTGCGGCGACCGGCAAGGGGCCGCTGGAACCGACGCAGTGACCAATGGCGGGGGTGGTGGGACCAATGGAGCCGCTACCCTTTGTCCCTTGAGGCAGGCTGGAGCACCGCAACGACATGGATGCAGCAATGACCCAGGGCCGACCATCGCGCTGGCGTACTTCAACCCGCCTGCTGGTATGGGCGGCGATCCTGTCGGCCTCGGCAGTGACCAATGCGCTGGTGGAAGTGATGGACGCCAGTCGCCGCGGCGCCGATCTCGGGCTGTGGGAGCCGATGATCTGGGAGTTCAGCAGCCTCGCCCTGATCCTGTTGACCCTGCCGTTGCTGTGGTGGGGCTGCGAGCGCTGGCCGCTGCATGCTGATACCTGGAGGCGGCGGTTGCCGCTGTATCTGCTGGCCAGCGTCGGCTGGTCGCTGCTGCACGTGGTGGGGATGATGCTGCTGCGGCATCTGGCCTACGCGTCGCTGGGCTACCGCTACCAGGACGATGCCGGCTGGCTGGAGCGTTTTGCCTACGAATACCTGAAGGATGTGCGCACGTTCGCGATGTTCGTGGCCCTCGAGCACTTTGCCAGCTGGTTCGGCAGGCGCAGGCAGGGCGAAGCGAGCCTGCTGGCCGAGCCCGACGTCGGCCCGCCGGTGGAGCCGGTCGAGCGCCCCCAGCACTTCCTGGTGCGCAAGCTGGGCAAGGAATTCCTGGTTGCCACCGCAGATGTGGAGTACGCGCAGGCCGCGGGGAACTACGTGAACCTGCGGGTACGCGGCCACGACTACCCGCTGCGCATCACCATGGCGGTGCTGGAGCAGCGGCTGGACCCGGGCGAGTTCCTGCGCCCGCATCGCAGCTGGCTGATCAATCGCGGTCAGTTGCGCTCGATCGAGCCGCTGGACGGAGGCGAGGCCCTGCTGCACATGGCCGATGGAGCCAAAGTGCCCTGCAGCCGGCGCCAGCTGCCGGTCCTGCGGCAGGCGCTGGGCGGCGCGGGCGCGGGTAGAGTCGACTGTTGGTCGACTATCGCGCGCAGCGCGGGCTCCACCGCAACCTGAATGAAAAGCAGTCGACTGACAGTCGACTCTACAGAGGCGGGTCTACCAGTGGTTGGCTCCCAGCGGCAGGCCTGGTCCCTCATTCCGGGCGCCCCCGGCCTGCGGTATCATTGGCAGTCATCTTTTGAATGCATAACCGCCGACATGATCGAACTGAATCCTGTCCGCCAGCGCATCACCGATCTGACCGATCGCGTGCTGTCGCTTCGGGGGTATCTTTGACTACGACGCCAAGAAAGAGCGTCTTGAAGAAGTAACGCGGGAGCTGGAAAGCCCCGACGTCTGGAACAACGCCGAGTACGCCCAGAACCTGGGCCGCGAACGTTCCAGCCTGGAAAAGACCGTGGGCGGCATCGCCTCGGTGCTGGATGGCCTGAACGACGCCACCGAACTGCTCGAGCTGGCCGAGTCCGAGCAGGACGAGGACACCGCACTGGCGGTGGTCGCCGACCTGGACAAGCACCAGGCGCACGTGGAAAAGCTGGAGTTCCAGCGCATGTTCTCCGGCGAGATGGACAATGCCGCTGCGTTCGTCGACATCCAGGCCGGTGCCGGTGGCACCGAAGCCCAGGACTGGGCCGAGATCCTGCTGCGCATGTACCTGCGCTGGTGTGAATCGCGCGGCTGGAAGACCGAGCTGATGGAAGTCTCCGGCGGCGACGTCGCCGGCATCAAGTCGGCCACGCTGCGCGTGGAAGGCGACTATGCCTATGGCTGGCTGAAGACCGAGACCGGCGTGCACCGCCTGGTGCGCAAGTCGCCGTTCGACTCGGACAATCGCCGCCACACCAGCTTCACCTCGGTGTTCGTGTCGCCGGAAATCGATGACAACATCGACATCACCATCAATCCGGCCGACCTGCGTACCGACGTGTACCGTTCGTCGGGTGCCGGTGGCCAGCACGTCAACAAGACCGAGTCGGCGGTGCGCATCACCCACATCCCGACCAACATCGTGGTGGCCTGCCAGACCGGCCGCAGCCAGCACCAGAACCGCGACAACGCGATGAAGATGCTGGCCGCCAAGCTGTACGAGCTGGAGATCCAGAAGCGCAACGCCGAAAAGGACGCCGTGGAAGCGACCAAGTCCGACATCGGCTGGGGCAGCCAGATCCGCAATTACGTGCTCGACCAGAGCCGCATCAAGGACCTGCGCACCGGCATCGAGCGTTCGGATACGCAGAAGGTGCTGGACGGCGACCTGGACGAGTTCGTCGAGGCCAGCCTGAAGGCCGGCCTGGCCGTGGGCTCCAAGCGCGTCGATGCCTGATCTGCGCGCCTGCGCGGATATCGTCACCCTCGTGCGCAACGCCGAGGGTGGCTGATCACGCTTCCGGTAGAGCCGAGCCCATGCTCGGCTGCTGTTGGCGCAGTAGCAGATGCGTCGAGCATGGCTCGACGCTACAACGGGTACGGCGGTGGCGATGATGCGCAGCGAAAGTGAACGCAAGGAACTTGGCGGCTTCCTCAAGGCCTGCCGCGCCCGTGTCGACCCCGCCACGCTCGGCCTGCCGGCCGGGCGGCGGCGCACCCCGGGCCTGAAGCGCGAGGAAGTGGCGCTGGCGATCGGGGTCAGCGTGAGCTGGTACACCTGGATCGAGCAGGGCCGCGAAGTGCGTGCCTCGCCCGAAGTGCTCGAGCGCCTGGCACAGGTGCTGCGCATGAGCGACGACGAACGCGCCTATGCATTCGCGCTGTCCGGCTACGGCGTACCGCTGGAATCACCGGACGAGAGCGTGACCGACGGCCTGCGCCAGCTGGTGGAGGCGATGCAGCCGATCCCGGCGTACGTGCGCAACACCCGCTTCGACATCCTGGCCTGGAACCCGGCCATCGCCGATCTGTTCGTGGACTACAGCCAGCTGGCGCCGCACGAGCGCAATACGCTGCGGCTGATGTTCCTGTACCCGCCGTACCGCACGCTGATCCTCAACTGGGAAGAAATGACCCGCGGCCTGCTGGCAGGCTTCCGCGCGGCGATGGCGCAGGCGCCGGACAAGGCTCCGTTCCTGGCGCTGGTCGAGGACATCTCGGCGCACAGCGAGGAGTTCCGCCAGTGGTGGCCGGAGCACGATGTGCGCCGATTCGATGAAGGTGCGAAGAAGTTGAACCATCCCACGCGCGGGTTGCTGGACCTGCAGTACGTGGCGCTGGTGCCGGAGAGCCGGCATGACCTTTCCCTGGTGACCTACCTGCCGCGGAAGTAGGGGGAGTTCGGCAGGGCTTGCAGCCCTGCACCTGCTCAATGCAACGGCCAAAGCCAGAGCCAGAGCCAGAGCTAGGTTCCGTGGTTTGGCGGGGCGTTGTCGGAGTGCGGGGACGCCGCAAGTACGTCCGTGTAGGCTTGGCAGCCGCATCCATGCGGCTGACACCCCGCACGCCGACACCGCCCCACCTTCGACAGGTTCACGCGGCTGTTGGCAACTGCGGCTTTGTTCCGCGCGGCTGTTGGTAGGTGTCGACCTTGGTCGACACGATTTTTCTCTCAGATATCGAATGAGTCATCCACGCATGGCGTGGATCTACTGTGTCGACCAAGGTCGACACCCACCAACAGCAACGCACAGCGCCGTCCCGACAGATCGCAGAACTCTGTCGAAGGCGGGGTGGGTCCGGTTGAGGGGGCGTGAGCCGCATGGATGCGGCGACCGAGCTTACATGGATGTACTTGCAGCGTCCCCCGCAACCGGACCCACCCCGCCAACCCACGGAATGCCAGCTTCTGCCGTTGCCTTGGCTTGAAGCCTCTGCGGGTGCAGGGCGCAGCCCTGCCGAAAACCCCATTCAGGCAGGTAAGTGCAGGTCACAGGATAAGCAGACGCCTTGTTGCCTCCGCCATTCGGGTCCACATTCCTGTGCAGGAGACGGGCCACCGCCCGTTGTCGAGACAACAGGAGCCCTGCATGTCCGCTGCCCCCACCACCGCCATTTCCCGTGATCCGGCCACCGGCCAGCAGATCGCCAGCCATCCCTTCGCCACCGACGCCGAGCTGGAAACAATCCTGGATCGCGGCCAGGTCGGCTTTGCGGCCTGGAGCGTCAAGAGCCTCGAACAGCGCGCAGACGTACTGCGTGCGATGGCCGCGGTGCTACGCCGTGACCGTGAAAAGCTGGCCGCGCTGGCTACCGCCGAAATGGGCAAGGTCCAGGCCGAAGCGCTGGCCGAAATCGAGAAGTGTGCTGTGCTGTGCGACTGGTACGCCGACAACGGTGCGCAGTTCCTGCGCGACGAACCGACCCAGGTGCCCGACGACAAGGCTTACGTGTCATACCTGCCGCTGGGCGTGGTGCTGGGCATCATGCCGTGGAACTTCCCGTACTGGCAGGTGATGCGCGCGGCGGTGCCGATCCTGATGGGCGGCAACGGCTTCCTGCTGAAGCCGGCCGAGAACATCGTCGGTACCGCGCAGCTGCTCGACGCCGCATGGCGCGATGCCGGCTTGCCGGAGGGCACCTTCATCGCGGCCAACATCAGCCGCGAGGGCACCAGCCGCGCGATCGCCGATGACCGCATCGCGGCGGTGACCCTGACCGGAAGTGTGGCCGCCGGCCGCAGCATTGCTGCCCAGGCCGGGCAGGCGCTGAAGAAGGTGGTGCTGGAACTGGGCGGTTCCGATCCGTTCATCGTCCTGGCCGATGCCGATCTTGATGCGGCCGTCGATGCGGCGGTGGCCTCGCGCTTCCAGAACACCGGGCAGGTCTGCATCGCCGGCAAGCGCATCATCGTCGAAGACGCGGTCTACGATCGTTTCGTGGCGCAGTTCTGCCGGAAGGTGCAGGCACTGACCATTGGCGACGGCCGTGACCCGGCAAACCGCATCGGCCCGATGGCGCGCCAGGATCTGCTGGAGCAGCTCGACGCGCAGGTACGCGCTTCGGTCGACGCCGGTGCGCAGCTGCTGGTCGGCGGGCACCAGCTGGATCGTCCGGGTGCGTTCTATGCACCCACCGTGCTGGCCGGGGTTGAGCCGGGCATGCAGGCCTTCGATACCGAAACGTTCGGGCCGGTGGCCTCGATCAGCCGCGCCCGCGACGCCGACCATGCGGTGGAACTGGCCAACCAGAGCGAGTTCGGCCTCAGCGGCAACCTGTGGAGCGGCGACCGCGCCCGTGCCATGCAGCTGGCGCGCCGGCTGCAGACCGGCGGTGTATTCGTCAACGGCTTCTCCGCGTCCGATCCGCGCGTGCCGATCGGCGGCGTGAAGAAGAGCGGCTTCGGCCGTGAGCTCTCGCACTTCGGCATCCGCGAATTCGTCAACGCGCAGACGGTGTGGTTCGACAAGCGTTGACGCGCAGCTTCCATCCTTCCTGCAACGATCCACCATCAGTCCAGCGAAAAGGACGGCATTCCAATGTCCAAGGGTTCAGATCTGCTTGTCGCCGCACTTGAGAACGAAGGCGTCGAGCGCATTTTCGGCATTCCCGGCGAAGAAAATCTCGACGTGGTCGAGTCGCTGCGCCATTCCAGCATCGAGCTGGTCATCACCCGCCACGAGCAGGCGGCCGTGTTCATGGCGGCCACCTATGGCCGCCTGACCGGCAAGCCGGGCGTGTGCCTGGCCACGCTCGGCCCCGGCGCGCTGAATTTCACCACCGGCGCCGCGTATGCGCTGCTTGGCGCATGGCCGGTCATCATGATCACCGGGCAGAAGGGCATCGTCGCCAGCAAGCAGGCGCGCTTCCAGATCGTCGACATCGTCAGCACGATGAAGCCGCTGACCAAGCTGGCGCGTCAGATCGTCTCGGCGCGCACCATCCCGACCATCGTCCGCGAGGCGTTCCGTGTCGCCCAGGAAGAGCGCCCGGGCCCGGTGCTGCTGGAGCTGCCCGAAGATATCGCCGCCGATGAGGTCGAGGGCGTGGCGCTGATTCCGCCGCACGCGGTGGATCGTCCCATTGCCAGTCCGGAGGCGCTGGATCGGGCGGCGGAGATCATCCGCAACGCCAAGCGCCCCCTGCTGATGATCGCCTCGGCGGCGTCGCGGCCGCAGTCCAGCGAAGCGCTGTCGGCGTTCGTGTTGCGCGCCGGCATTCCGTTCTTCACCACGCAGATGGGCAAGGGCGCGGTGGCCGGTGGTTCGGGCCTGTACATGGGCACCGCGGCGCTGACCGAGCGCGATTACGTGCACATGGCGATCGACCAGGCCGACGTGATCGTGACCATCGGCCACGAGGTGACCGAGAAGCCGCCGTTCGTGATGCGCCCGGGTGGGCCGACCGTGATCCATATCGGCTACTCGCAGGCGGCCGTGGAGCAGGTGTACTTCCCGCAGGTGGAAGTGATCGGTGACATCGGTCGTTCGCTGACCCAGTTGGCCGATCGTATCGAAGGCGCGGTGCCGAACGCTGACGCGCTGCTGCCGCTGCGCGCGACCATTCTGGAACACCTGGCTGACCGAGCCGAGGAGGCTGGATTCACGCCTCAGCGGCTGGTGCACGACGTGCGCCAGGTGATGCCGCCGGACGGCATCGTGGCGCTGGACAACGGCATGTACAAGATCTGGTTCGCGCGCAATTACCGCACCCAGGTGGCCAATACGCTGCTGCTGGACAATGCGTTGGCGACCATGGGCGCGGGCCTGCCGTCGGCGATCATGGCTTCGATCCTGTACCCGCAGCGGCGGGTGCTGGCGGTGTGCGGCGATGGCGGGTTCATGATGAACAGCCAGGAGCTGGAGACCGCGCGTCGGCTGGGCCTGAACCTGGTGGTGCTGATCCTCAACGACGGCGCCTACGGCATGATCCGCTGGAAGCAGGCGGTAGATGGCTTCACCGACTACGGCATGACCTTCAGCAACCCGGATTTCGTGAAGTACGCGGAAGCCTACGGCTGCAAGGGCCACGAGGTGACCGCCATCGAGCAGTTCATCCCGACGCTGGAGGCGGCCTTCAACGAGGGCGGGGTGCACCTGGTGTCGGTGCCGGTTGATTACTCGGAGAACCAGCGGGTGCTGGTGGACGAGCTGCGGCAGGCGTTCCCTGGGAACGGTTGACGCCGGGACGAGCGCCAACCAAGGTTGGCGACTACCGGGGCGTCGTTCCCCGGAATCCGGTAGGTGTCGACCTTGGTCGACACACGGACCGCCAACCAAGGTTGGCGGCCATCTGGGCGGGCCCGGCCCAAGGCCGGGGCAGGGCGGTTTTGGTATGCTGGGCAACCGGCTGTGCCGGGTGCAACATCCCCCCTCACTACACGATTCCCGCAGATCCATGAGCGAAGCTACCGATACCCCCCCCGTCGACGAAAACAAGTTGATCGCCGAGCGCCGCGAGAAACTCAAAGCGCTGCGTGGGCAGGGCATCGCGTACCCGAACGACTTCCGTCGCGAGGACTTCGCCGGCCGCCTGCAGGAAGAATTCGCCGATGCCGAGACCTGGACCGCCGAGGCGCTGGAAGGCAACGGCCGCCAGGTGAAGATGGCCGGCCGCCTGATGGCCAAGCGCATCATGGGCAAGGCCAGCTTCGCGCAGATCCAGGACGAGTCCGGCCGCATCCAGCTGTTCCTGCAGGGAGCGGTGCTGGGCGATGCCTACACGGCCTTCAAGGGCTGGGACGTGGGCGACATCATCGCCGTCGAAGGCGGCCTGACCCGTACCAAGACCGGCGAACTGTCGGTCAAGGCCGAGTCGATCCGCCTGCTGACCAAGTCGCTGCGCCCGCTGCCGGACAAGTGGCACGGCCTGGCCGACGTCGAGCAGCGCTACCGCCAGCGTTACGTCGACCTGATCGTGACCCCGGAATCGCGCGCAGTGTTCATCAAGCGCTCGAAGATCATCCGCGCCATGCGCGCGTGGCTGGACAACCGCGACTTCCTGGAAGTCGAGACGCCGATGATGCATTACATCCCCGGCGGCGCGGCGGCCAAGCCGTTCACCACCCATCACAACGCGCTGGACCTGGACCTGTACCTGCGCGTGGCGCCGGAGCTGTACCTCAAGCGCCTGACCGTGGGTGGCCTGGAGCGTGTGTACGAGATCAACCGCAACTTCCGCAATGAAGGCGTCAGCACCCGCCACAATCCGGAATTCACCATGATGGAACTGTACGAGGCCTATGCCACGTACAACGAAATCATGGACCTGACCGAGGGTGTGATCCGTGATGTGGCCAAGGCCGTGAACGGTGGCACCGAGGTCGAGTGGGACGGCGCGAAGATCGACCTGGGCCCGGCGTTCCGTCGCTGGCGCATGGATGAGGCAGTGCGCCACCACAACCCGGAAATCTCGGCCGCTGATTGCACTGACCGCGATGCGCTGCTGCGCCATTGCGAGCGCTTGAACATCCGCGTCAAGCCGTCCTACGGCTGGGGCAAGCTGTTGCTGGAAATCTTCGAGGCCACGGTCGAGCACACCCTGATCCAGCCGACCTTCATCACCGACCATCCGGTCGAGGTCTCGCCGCTGGCCCGTGCCAATGACAACGACCCGGGCTACACGGATCGCTTCGAGCTGTTCGTCAACGGCAAGGAGCTGGCCAACGGCTTCTCCGAACTGAACGACCCGGAAGACCAGGCCCAGCGTTTCCAGGCCCAGGTGGCCGCGAAGGAAGGCGGCGACGACGAGGCGATGCACTACGACGCCGACTACATCCGTGCGCTGGAGTACGGCATGGCCCCGACCGGCGGTCTCGGCATCGGCGTTGATCGCCTGGTGATGCTGCTGACCGGCAGCAGCTCGATCCGTGACGTGCTGCTGTTCCCGTACATGCGTCCGGAGCAGTAAGTCGTCTTTTTGACTCCCGTTTGTGCGCGCCGTCGCGAAATGAGACGGCGCGATTGACGCCTCCCGCGCTCGGCGTATCGTTAATGCACTACCTTGACGTCTGTTATGGCTTGATCGGCGCCAGGGGGAGTGCGCATTGTGGAGAGTCCGCTTCACAATGTGATGACGATCATGAACCGGGACGCATGACACGGGAGTCGGGCCGATGCAGGGTGCGAGCGTTCGCAGCAGCAGGGTATCCTCGCCTGCTGATGATCCAGCATGGTCGAGAAACCAGGCGGAGTACGCGTTGAACATCGTCATTGTTGACGACCAGACGTCCGCGCGGACGATGCTGCGTCACGTCATCGAAGACATCGCGCCGGAACTGAGCGTGTATGACTTCGGTGATCCGCTGACCGCATTGGCCTGGTGCGAGGCGCACCCGGTCGACCTGCTGCTGCTCGATTACCGCATGCCGGAGATGGACGGGCTGGAGTTCGCCCGTCGATTCCGTCGCCTGCCCAAGCACCGCGATATCCCGGTGATCCTGATCACCGTGGTCGGCGACGAGCCGATCCGCCAGGCGGCGCTGGAAGCGGGGGTCATCGACTTCCTGGTCAAGCCGATCCGCCCGCGCGAACTGCGCGCGCGCTGCTACAACCTGCTGCAACTGCGCCAGCAGACCGAGAACGTGAAGCAACGCGCGTTGTCGCTGGAGCAGCGCCTGCTGGCCAGCATGCACGAGGTCGAGGAACGCGAACGCGAGACCCTGTCGCGATTGGCGCGGGCGATCGAGTTCCGTGATGCCGGCACCAGCGCCTATCTCGAACGCATGGCGCGCGTTGCGGGGCTGATCGCCGAGCAGCTTGGCCTGCCCGAAGACGACGTGCGCCTGATCGAGATGGCGGCACCGCTGCATGACATGGGCAAGATCGCCATTCCCGACGCGGTGCTGCTCAAGCAGGGCAAGCTCAATGACGAGGAGCTGGCGATCATGCGCCGGCACCCACGCATCGGCCACGAGCTGCTCAGTGGCAGCCAGAACCGTTTCATCCAGGTGGGCGCGCTCATCGCGCTGCGCCATCACGAGCGCTATGACGGCAGCGGCTATCCCGACGGCCTGGTCGGCGAAGCGATTCCGCTGGAAGCGCGGATCGTTGCTGTCGCCGACGTCTTCGATGCGCTGATCTCGCCCCGTCCGTACAAGGAAGCATGGACCATGGAAGCCACTCTGGCTTATCTGTACGCCCAGCGTGGGCGACTGTTCGATCCGCGTTGCGTGGATGCGCTGATGCGCGGCCACCAGCAGTTGATGGATATCTGCGCCCAGCACTCGACGGCATCGACGCGACCGGGTGGGTGACATGCAGGACCTGTTCGCACGCGTGAGGCGTCGGCTGGCGCAGCGTCCGGATTCGGAACATGGCCAGGCGATCGTGCGGGTGGTGCTGATCTCGCTGATCCTGGTCTATGTTCTGTTGTCCGGCGCCCGCCTGCACCGGCTGGATCAGTACCAGGGCGCGCTGGCTACGGCGTTGACCGGACTGGGCCTGTCGCTGCTGTTGTTTGGCTGGCTGCTGTGGAAGCCGCAGCGCTCGGACCCGCGGCGGGTGGCCGGGATGCTGGCCGATTACGGCCTGATCGCGATCGGCATGATCCAGATGGGTGAGCCGCTGGCGTGGGTGTATGCGGTGGTGATGTGGGTCACGGTGGGCAACGGCCTGCGTTTCGGGCCGCGTTACCTGACCGCTGCCATCGTGCTGGCGATGGTCAGTTTCGGCACTACCGTGCTGTTGACTCCCTATTGGCAGGCCAACCTGGGGCTGGCCATTTCCCTGTGGTTGGGGTTGCTGGCAGTACCGTTGTGCTGCTCCTCCCTGCTGCGCCGAAGGATGCGACATCCAACCATGGATACGATTCCCGCCGCTGGATCCGACAAGCGCTCGCTGTTGGCCCGCTTCAAGCAGCGCCTGTCCGGGCGCGAGGACAGCGAGCACGCGCAGAACCTGATCCGCATCATCATCACGGCACTGTTCATCAGCTATCTCGGCTGGCGCTCGCTGAGCGGCGGCGGTGAGGCGCTGACGGCGACGTGGCTGATCCTCGCCTTCGAGCTGACCATTTCCGCCGGCCTGCTGACCGCGATCCTGGTCAATCCGGGCGTGTCGCATGTGCGCCGGGTGATCGGCATGCTGACCGATTACACCTGCATGGCCTGGATCATGACCATCCAGGGCGAGCCGGCCGCACCGCTGTATGCGGTGATGCTGTGGGTGACGATCGGCAACGGCATGCGCTACGGCAGCACCTACCTGCGCGTGGCCACGGCCATGGGCTGCCTGGCCTTCCTGTGCACGGTGATGCTGTCGCCGTACTGGCGCGGTCACGATTATCTGGGCTGGGGCCTGTTGCTGGGCCTGGGTGCGATTCCGCTGTACTTCGATTCGCTGCTGCATGCCTTGACCCGGGCGGTGGCCGAGGCGCGCCAGGCCAACGAAGCCAAGAGCCGCTTCCTGGCCAACATGAGCCATGAGTTCCGCACGCCGTTGAACGGGCTGGCCGGCATGACCGAAGTGCTGGCCACCACCCGCCTGGACGACGAACAGCGCGAGTGCCTGAACACCATCCAGGCCTCGACCCGCAGTCTGCTGGCGCTGGTGGAAGAGGTGCTGGACATCTCCGCGATCGAAGCCGGCAA
This sequence comes from Stenotrophomonas sp. YJH_SMC_25, assembly GCF_059369595.1. Lineage (NCBI taxonomy): Bacteria > Pseudomonadati > Pseudomonadota > Gammaproteobacteria > Lysobacterales > Lysobacteraceae > Stenotrophomonas > Stenotrophomonas sp. YJH_SMC_25. The sequence continues at coordinate 176,794 of NZ_JCAFSV010000010.1, forward strand.
GGTGCGCGTGGAGTGGCACGAGTTCGCGCTGGCCGACGTGCTGCAGGCGATCAACCTGATCCTGACCCCGCAGACCCGCTCCAAATCGCTGGATTATCGCGTGCAGGTGGACGACAACGTGCCGCCACGCCTGTTGGGGGATGCCGGGCATCTGCAGCAGATCCTGCTGAACCTGATGGGCAACGCGGTCAAGTTCACCGACAGTGGCTACGTGCATCTGCGCGTGTCCAGCCCCGATGCGCTGGGCAGCGAGCGGATGCGCCTGCGATTCGAGATCGTCGATACCGGCATCGGCGTGCCGGTGGCGTTGCGCGGACGCCTGTTCAATGCGTTCGAGCAGGGCGATGTCGGCCTGGCCCGTCGCCATGAAGGCACCGGTCTGGGCACCGCCATTGCCAAGGGCCTGGTCGAGTCGATGGGCGGGCAGGTCGGCTATGCGCCGAACAGCCCGCGCGGCAGCGTGTTCTGGGTCGAGATCACGCTGGAAGTCGCAGACACCTCATCAGCCCCGGCGGTTCCGTCCGAGGTGGCTGAAGCCGGCAATGTCATCGCGTTTTCCAACCCCTTCCTGCGCCATCGTGCACGGGTGCGGAGCCTGCGGGTTCTGGTCGCCGACGACCACGAGGCCAACCGCATGGTGCTGCAGCGGCTGCTGGAGAAGGCCGGCCACAAGGTCACCTGCGTCAACGGCGGCGCTGAAGTGCTCGATGCGCTGGAGCAGGCCAGTTACGACGCAGCGATCGTCGACCTGCACATGCCCGGCATGAGCGGACTGGATCTGCTCAAGCAGTTGCGGGTGATGCAGGCCAGCGGCATGCCTTACGTTCCGGTCATGGTGCTGAGCGCAGACGTCACCCCCGAGTCCATCCTGCGTTGCGAGCAGGCCGGCGCCCGCGCCTTCCTTGCCAAGCCCGTGGTGGCCACCCGCCTGCTGGAAGTGCTGGCCGATGTCGCCGCCAACACCCGCGCCGAGCCCGGCATCCAGTCGGTGCCTGCATTGCCGGTCGGCGATGGCGTGCTCGATACCGCGGTGCTGGACGAGCTGGCGTCGCTGGGCATGGGCGATGGCTTCGAACGCAAGTTCATCGACCAGTGCCTGGCGGACGTCGACGCGAGCATGGGCCAGCTCCAAGGCTGCGGCGAGCGCCAGGCCTGGGAGGATTTCCGCGAGCACGCCCACGCGCTGCGCGGCGTGGCAAGCAACCTGGGGCTTGTCCAGGTTGCCGCCTCCAGTGGCGAAATCATGCGCATGGCGGACTGGCAGCTGAAGGGTGAATGGAGCTCCCGCCTCAGCAACCTGGCGACCGCTCTGCGCAACGGCAGGAATGCGTTGGCTGCCCGTAGTGCGGGGGCACCGCACCGCGACGACAGCGAGCGCAGCCCGTCCTGACCCGCCAGACGATCAGGCCGGGTCGCCATTGCGTCGGGCCTGCGCCCGTACCAGCCGATCCATGGTGCGCAGGGACTTCTCGCCGAGCTGCATCGCAGTGTCTACCCAGATCTCGGTGATCCGCATCATTTCATGCAGCGGCACCATGGTGGCGATCTCGTTGACCTCACGCATCGCCGCCCAGGCGTGCGGGATGCGTCGGCTTTCCTTGATCACCTGTTCGACTGCGGCAACACCTTCGCCCACCGGCACCACGATGTCGACCAGGCCCATTTCCTTCAGCTGGCTGGCGGTGTAGAGGTTGCCTTCCAGCATGATCTTCTCCGCCAGCCGCGGACTGATCCGCTGGCACAGGAAGGAGTAGGCACCCATGCCGGGGAACAGGTCGAACAGCACCTCCGGCAGGCCCATCAACACGCCTTCCTCGGCGACGATGGTGTGGCAGCTCAGTGCGGCCTCGAAGCCGCCCCCCAGTGCGTTTCCCTGGACCAGGGCGATGCTGTGGGCACGGGTGCCCAGGCCGGCATGGAAGGCATGCACGCCGCGCACGCAGCGCTGGGCATAGTCGAGCAGGCGGGCGCGGTCGCCCTCGCGGATCAGGCGGCAGAACAGTTCGAGATCGCCGCCTAGGTTGAACACGTCGCTGTCCGAGGCAAGTACGACATGGGGTGACAGAGCGTGCGAGGCGCTGAGGCGATCGCCCAGTTCGCGCTGGTAGTCGACGATGTCATCGACCAGGCGCGAGGCGAAGCACGGCCGGCCTGGCTGGTTGACCAGGTTGGCGTGCATATGGATCCAGTAAACATCCCGCTCGGGTTCTTCGGTGATACGCAGGGTAGGGTGCTGCGAGGGACGGGTAATGATGGGGCGTACTGCAGACATGGGAGTTCTCCGTGTGACCGTCCGGCCAACCGCAGAGCGGACGGAGAGGAGTGAGGGGGCGAGCTGAACATGCGGCGGCGACTGATTCTATGCACCCGTCGTGAACCGCCCGCAAGCGCCGGGCCGGCCATGTTCCGGCAATAAAAAGACCCCGCCGTCTCCGGCGGGGTCCCCTGTACTGTCGTGTTGCCCGGAAACCCTTACTGGGCGGGCGTATCACGCAGCTCGCGACGGAGAATCTTGCCGACGTTGGTCTTCGGCAGCTCCTTTCGGAATTCTACGATTCTGGGGTGCTTGTAACCGGTCAGGTTGGCCCGGGCATGTTCCTTGACCATTTCCGCGGTCAGGTTCGGGTCCTTCTTCACGATCACGACCTTCACGACCTCGCCGGACTTCTCGTCCGGGACACCGACCGCAGCCACTTCCAACACGCCGGGCATCATCGCGATGACGTCCTCGACCTCGTTCGGGTACACGTTGAAGCCGGACACCAGGATCATGTCCTTCTTGCGGTCGACGATGTAGAAGAAGCCCTGTTCGTCCATCTTCGCCATGTCGCCGGTGTGCAGCCAGCCGTCGGCGTCGATGGCGGTGGCGGTTTCCTCCGGGCGCTGCCAGTAGCCCTTCATCACCTGCGGGCCCTTGATGCACAGCTCGCCCACTTCGCCCAGCGCCAGGATGTTGCCGTTGTCGTCCTTGATGCACGCATCGGTGGACGGGATCGGCAGCCCGATGGCGCCGTTGTACTCGGGCAGGGTGAGCGGGTTGATGCAGGCCGCCGGCGAGGTCTCGGTCAGGCCATAGGCTTCGACCAGGGTCACCCCGGTAACCTTCTTCCAGCGTTCGGCCACGGCACGTTGTACCGCCATGCCGCCGCCGAGGGTGAACTTGACCGAAGAAAAGTCGATCTCGTCGAAGCCGGGCGTGTTGAGCAGGCCGTTGAACAGCGTGTTGACGCCGGTGATGGCGGTGAAGCGGGTGCCCTTGAGCTCCTTGACGAAACCCTTCATGTCGCGCGGGTTGGTGATCAGGTGGTTGCAGCCACCGAACTTCATGAAGACCAGGCCGTTCGCGGTCAACGCGAAGATGTGGTACAGCGGCAAGGCAGTGATGATCACTTCCTTGCCCGGCTCGATGCCCGAGGTGGACAGCCACGCCGACGCCTGCTGCATGTTGGCAATCAGGTTGCGGTTGGTCAGCATCGCGCCCTTGGCCACGCCGGTGGTACCGCCGGTGTACTGCAGGAAAGCGATGTCGTCGTGGTCGATCTCGACCTTCGGAAGCGCGTGGCGGCTGCCCAGCTTGAGCGCCTGCCTGAAGCGGACGGCGCCCTTGATGTGGTAGTTGGGCACCATCTTCTTGACGTACTTCAGCACGAAGTTGACGATCGCGCCCTTGGCGCCGAGCAGGTCGCCCAGGCCGGTGGTGACCACGTGCTTGACCGGCGTATCGGCGATGACCTGTTCGACGGTGTCGCCGAAGTTGTCGACCACCACCAGCGCACTGACGCCCGCGTCGACCAGCTGGTGCTTGAGTTCGCGCGCGGTGTACAGCGGGTTGACGTTGACCACGGTCAGTCCGGCGCGCAACACGCCGAAGGTGGCCACCGGGTACTGCAGGCAGTTGGGCATCATCAGGGCGACGCGGTCACCCTTCTTGAGCTTGAGCTCACCCAGCAGGTAGGCGGCGAACTGGGTGACCAGCGCATCGGTCTCACCGTAGGTGAGCACTTTGCCGAAGCTGGAGTAGGCCGGACGGTCGCGGAATTTCGCGACGGAAGCGTCGAAGACCGAAGCTACCGAATGGAACTCGTTGATGTCGATTTCGGCGGGAACGCCTTTCGGATAGCTCTGCAGCCAGGGACGATCCAGACTCATATTCCCCCTCCAGGAATCGTGATGTATTAGGTTCCGGCCCTGAGCGTAGCGACAATGGCCGTTCATTGCAGCATACCCCGCCGTAGGGAAAACGCGAAGAGGCCCCGAAGGGCCTCTTTGCTTGGTCGTGCCGGCCGCTGGCCGGCATCTGCGCTCGATCGGGATTCCGGTGGATGCCGGCCAGCGGCCGGCACGACCGTGTCGCCAAGCGGGGCGCTTGCGTCAGTCCTGCTTGCGCACCGGTGCACCGTTGGCCTTGTAGTACGGCGCGGTGCTGCGGGCCAGCGGGGTGCAGCCGCGGATCACGTCGGCCAGCTTCTCGGCCATCATGATGGTCGGCGCGTTGAGGTTGCCGGTCACCACCTGCGGCATGATCGAGGCATCGACGATGCGCAGGCCTTCCAGCCCGTGCACGCGGCCCTGGCCGTCGACCACCGCCATCGGGTCATCGGCGTGGCCCATCTTGTTCGAGCACGACGGGTGGTAGGCGGTCTCGGCATGTTCGCGGACGAACGCATCGATCTGCGCATCGGTCTGCAGCGCGCTGCCCGGGGAAATCTCGCGGCCGCTGTACGGTGCCAGCGCCGGCTGCGCGAAGATCTCGCGGGTGATGCGGATCGCCGCGCGGAACTCGCGCCAGTCCTGCTCATGCGACATGTAGTTGAAGAGGATGCTCGGATGTTCGCGCGGATCCTTCGAACGCACGTGGATGCGGCCGCGGCTGGGCGAGCGCATCGAACCGACGTGCATCTGGAAGCTGTGCGCCTTGATCGGGTTGGAGCCGTTGTAATTGATCGCCACCGGCAGGAAGTGGTACTGCAGGTTCGGCCAGTCGAATTCGGCGTCGCTGCGGATGAAGCCGCCGGCCTCGAACTGGTTGCTGGCGCCGATGCCGGTGCCCAGGAACAGCCACTCGGCGCCGATGGCCGGCTGGTTGTACAGCTTCAGTGCCGGTGCCAGCGAGACCGGCTTCTTGCACTCGTACTGCAGGTACATCTCCAGGTGGTCCTGCAGGTTGGCGCCGACGCCCGGCAGGTGGTGCACCAGGTCGATGTCCAGGCTGCGCAGCAGGTCGGCCGGGCCGACGCCCGAACGCTGCAGGATCTGCGGCGAGGCGATGGCGCCGCCACACAGCAGTACTTCGCGGCGCGCGGTGGCACGCTGCGGCTGGTCGTTGTGCAGCCACTGCACGCCCACCGCACGCTTGCCCGAGAACAGGATGCGGTCGGTAAGCGCGTGGGTGACGATGGTCAGGTTCGGGCGCGGCTTGGCCAGGTCCAGGTAACCACGGGCGGTGCTGGAGCGACGGCCCTTCGGGGTCACCGTGCGGTCCATCGGGCCGAAGCCTTCCTGCTGGTAGCCGTTGAGGTCGTCGGTGCGCGGGTAGCCGGCCTGCACGCCGGCTTCGACCATCGCAGCGAACAGCTCGTTGTTACCGGCCTTCGGCGTGGTCACGCGCAGCGGGCCGTCGCCACCGTGGTAATCGTTGGGGCCGATGTCACGGGTTTCCGCCTTGCGGAAGTACGGCAGGCAGTCCAGGTAGGTCCAGTCTTCCAGGCCCGGCATGCTGGCCCAGTTGTCGTAATCCATCGCGTTGCCGCGGATGTAGCACATGCCGTTGATCAGCGACGAGCCGCCCAGCCCCTTGCCGCGGCCGCAGTCCATGCGGCGGTTGTTCATGAAGGGCTCGGGATCGGTCTTGTACGCCCAGTTGTAGCGCTTGCCCTGCAGCGGGAAGGCCAGTGCCGCCGGCATCTGGGTACGGAAGTCGAGCCGGTAGTCCGGGCCACCGGCTTCCAGCAGCAGCACGCTGACATCGGCATCTTCGGTGAGGCGGGTAGCCAACACGTTGCCGGCCGAACCGGCGCCGATGATGATGTAGTCGTACTCGTTGTGGGTGCTCATGGGTGTCTCCTGCAGGCCGGGGCGCGCTGCATGCAGGCGTCCCGGCGGAATGTCGGATCGGCGCGGTGGCCGGACGAGGGTGCGCGCTCGGGGCGCGCCGGTCAGAACACGCTGGCGTAGTCGCCCAGTTCCACCTGCACCGACTTGATGCGGGTGTAGTGGCCGAGGGTGGAGATGCCGTTCTCGCGGCCGACGCCGGATTCCTTGTAGCCACCGACCGGCATTTCGGCCGGAGACTCACCCCACGTATTGATCCAGCAGATGCCGGCTTCCAGGCGGTGGATGATGCGGTGGGCGCGGCTGATGTCCTTGCTGACCACGCCGGCGGCCAGACCGAAGGTGGTGTCGTTGGCGCGACGCACCACTTCGTCTTCGTCGTCGTAGGCGAGGATGCTCATGACCGGCCCGAAGATCTCTTCCTTGACGATGGTCATGTCATCGCGGCAGTCGGAGAACACGGTCGGCAGAACGTAGGCGCCATTGGCCAGCGCGCCTTCGGTGGCACGGCCACCGCCGGTCAGCAGGCGGGCGCCTTCGGCCTTGCCGCTTTCGATGTAGCGCAGCACGTTTTCCATGTGCGGGAAGCTGGTCAGCGGGCCGAAGTTGGTTTCGGCGGCCATCGGGTCGCCGATGCGGATGCGCTTGACGCGCTCGACAACGGCGGCCTCGAACGCGGCGAGCATGCTGCGCGGCACGAATACGCGGGTGCCGTTGGTGCAGACCTGGCCGGAGCTGAAGAAGTTGGCCATCACCGCGATGTCGGCGGCGCGGTCCAGGTCGGCGTCATCGCAGATCACCAGCGGCGACTTGCCGCCCAGCTCCATGGTCACTTCCTTCAGCGAGGAGGACGCGGCGCTGGCCATGACCTTCTTGCCGGTGGCGACGCCACCGGTGAAGGAAATCTTCTCGATCACCGGGTGCTCGGTCAGCCACTGGCCGATCTCGCGGCCCGGGCCCTGCACGACGTTGAACACGCCAGCCGGCACGCCGGCTTCGGTGTAGATCTCGGCCAGCCGGATCGCGGTCAGCGGGGTCACTTCCGAAGGCTTGAACACCATCGCGTTGCCGGCGGCCAGGGCCGGGGCCGACTTCCACATGGCGATCTGGATCGGGTAGTTCCAGGCGCCGATGCCGGCGACCACGCCCAGCGGCTCGCGGCGGGTGTAGAAGAAGCTCGATTCGCGCAGCGGCAGCTGGATGCCTTCGATGGCGGTGGCCAGGCCGGCGTAGTACTCGACCACGTCGGCGCCGGTGACGATGTCCACGGTGGTGGTTTCGGCCAGCGCCTTGCCGGTGTCCAGGGTTTCCAGGTGGGCCAGCTCGTCGTTGCGCTCACGCAGGATCTCGACGGCGCGGCGCAGGATGCGCGAGCGTTCCATCGCGGTCATCGCGGCCCACACCTTCTGGCCTTCGGACGCGCTCTGCACGGCACGCTCGACGTCGGCCTGGCTGGCAACCTGCACTTCGGCGATCACCTCACCGGTGGCCGGATTGACGGTCTTGAAGGTCTTGCCGCTGGTGGCATCGACGCGCTGGCCGTGGATGTAGAGCTGTTGGACGGGCAGGGTGGTCATGGGGCGTACTCCTTGGAAGGGGGCGGGTGCTGGAGCGCCTATAGCGCGACAGCCTGCAACTGGAAGTCGATGTAGCCGTAAGCGATGCGCCGGGACTTCTCGGCGTTGAACTGGCCGCCGACCAGGCTGCCGCGCAGCCACAGGCCATCGATCATCGCGGCCAGCCCGCGGGCGGCCAGGCGGGCCTGCGGGTGGGGCAGCAGGCGGTTGAACTGGTGGCACAGGTTGGAGAACAGGCGCTGGTCGTTGGCGCGCTGCAGCCGGGCCAGTTCCGGCTGGTGCATGCTCGCGGCCCAGAAGGTGAGCCAGACACGCATCGCGGTGCCGTTGATCTGGCTGTCGTCGAAGTTGCCGTCGACGATGGCGCGCAGCTGCTCGCGCGGGTCGTCGCTGGCGTCGGCGCGGTAGCGGGCGACCGCGTCCTTCAGCTCGCGCAGGATCTGCCGCATTGCAGCATTGAGCAGGCCGTCCTTGTCGCCGAAGTAGTGGGCGACGATGCCGCTGGACAGCCCTGCCTTCTTCGCGATGGTGGCGACGGTCGCATCGGCCATGCCGATCTCGTCGATGGTCTGGAAAGTGGCCCGGATCAGCTGTTCGCGCCGTACCGGTTCCACGCCTTTCTTCGGCATTGTCTCTCCACGGATTGCGACCCGAAGGATCGGGCTGCCCGCCATTATGCTTTTTATTGATTGAACGTTCAATCAATAAACCCTAGGATGCGCTCGCGCCCCACGCCATGGGCCCGGTTTACCGGTCCGGCCCCGCCCATGTGCTCCCTCGGACTTGATGAGACGACCCCATGTCTTCCCTGGCTCATCCCAAGCGTTCTCCCCTGCGCTTGAACCGTTTTGTCTTCTTCAGCTCCTCGGTGTCGATCGGCATCCTCGGGCTGCTCACCGTTCTCTATCCCGAAGGCAGCGAGCACTGGCTGCAGTGGGCGCAGGCCGAGGTGTCGGCCGCGTTCGGCTGGTGGTACATGCTGCTGATCGTGCTGTGCCTGGGCTTCGTGCTGTGGCTGGCGTTCTCGCCGTATGGCCGCATCCGCCTGGGCCACAACGAGGAATCACCTGCCTTCGGCTACGTCGCCTGGGTCTCGATGCTGTTCTCGGCCGGCATCGGCATCGCGCTGCTGTACTACGGCGCCTACGAGCCGCTGGACCACTTCCTGCATCCGCCCGGGCAACCCGGCGGCACCGTGGCCGCCGGCCGCGAGGCGATGGTGCTGACCTTCCTGCACTGGGGCCTGCACGGCTGGGCGCTGTATGCGCTGGTCGGCGTGGCACTGGGCTATTTCGCCTACCGCCGTGACCTGCCGCTGGCGCTGCGCTCGGCGCTGTACCCGATCTTCGGTGAGCGCATCCATGGTCGCATCGGCGACATGGTCGATGGCTTCGGCATCCTCGCCACGCTGATCTCGATGGTCACCAACCTCGGCATCGGCGCGCTGGTGGTGCAGTCCGGCCTGGTCTACCTGTTCCACATCCCGGATACGCCGCAGGTGCTGGTGGCGATCGTGCTGGTGATGATGGTGGTGGCCACCATCGGCGTGGTCGCCGGTGTGGAGAAGGGCATTGCCTGGTTGTCCAACCTCAACGTGCGTCTGCTGTGCGGCCTGCTGCTGTTCGTGCTGGTCACCGGCCCGACCCTGCACCTGTTCGATGGCCTGATCCAGAACACCGGCGATTACCTCGGTGCGTTCGTGCGCAAGAGTTTCGACATGTACCTCAACGACCCGAAGGGCCGTGAGTGGATGGGCTCGTGGACGCTGTTCTACTGGGCCTGGTGGATCGCCTGGGCGCCGTTCGTCGGCCTTTTCGTGGCACGCATCTCGCGTGGCCGCACCATCCGTGAAGTGATCATGGGCGTGCTGCTGATCCCGCTCGGCTTCACCCTGGCGTGGCTGTCGATCTTCGGCAACACCGCCATCGACCTGGTGCTCAACCATGGCCAGGCGATCCTGGGTGACGTGGCCCAGCACGATGCGGCGATGACGCTGTTCAAGCTGCTGGAATACCTGCCCGCCGCGCCGTACGTGGCCGGTGCCGCGGTGGTGATCGGCTTCGTGCTGTTCCTGACCCCGGTCGATTCGGGCACGCTGATGATCGCCAACCTGTGTACCCGTCGCGTTGACGATGGCGTGGAAGATGGCCATGACGCGCCGATCTGGCTGCGCGTGTTCTGGGCCGTCGGCATCACCGTAGCCAGCGTCGGGCTGCTGCTGGCCGGCAATTTCAGCGCAATGCAGACGGCGGTGGTGCTGTGCGGCCTGCCGTTCTCGTTCACCCTGGCGTTCTATATGTGGGGCCTGCTGAAGGCGCTGCGCACCGACCCGGACGCGCCGCGCCGCTGAGCGCGCACCTGGCGCCCATCCCGGTGCCGCCGGAGATGCGGTAGAGCCAGGCCATGCCTGTCTGCAGAGAAACAGGAAGGGCCGGATCCGCGAGGATCCGGCCCTTTTGTTGGGTGGTCGACTAGCAGTCGACTCTACCGAGAGCGGAACGTTACTTGCTGGCCAACTGGCGCAGCACGTACTGCAGCAGGCCACCATGACGGAAGTACTCGACTTCCTTCGGGGTCAGCAGCATCACCGACACCTCGAAGGTCTTCTTCGTGCCATCGGCCTTGGTCGCGGTGACCGTGGCGCGCTTGCTGGCACCGTCCTGCAGGCCGGTGATGTCGATCACTTCCGAGCCGTCCAGGCCCAGGCTCTGCGCGTTCTCGCCGTTGCGGAACTGCAGCGGCAGCACGCCCATGCCGACCAGGTTGGAGCGGTGGATGCGCTCGAAGCTTTCGGCGATGACTGCCTTCACCCCCAGCAGCAGGGTGCCCTTGGCAGCCCAGTCACGCGACGAACCGGTACCGTATTCCTTGCCGGCCAGCACCACCAGCGGCACCTTGTCGGCCTTGTACTTCATGGCCGCATCGTAGATCGCCAGCTTTTCCGGCTGGCCGCCACCGGCCGGGTAGTACAGGGTGTTGCCGCCTTCCTCGCCACCGAACATCAGGTTCTTGATGCGGATGTTGGCGAAGGTGCCGCGGACCATCACGTCATCGTTGCCGCGGCGGCTGCCGTAGCTGTTGAAGTCGGCCGGCTGCACGCCGCGCTCCTGCAGGAAGCGGCCTGCCGGCGAGTCCTTCTTGATGTTGCCGGCCGGGGAGATGTGGTCGGTGGTGATCGAATCGCCGAACAGGCCCATCACGCGCGCGCCGTGCACGTCGTTGATGCTGCCGGTCTGCATGGTCATGCCATCGAAGTAGGGCGGGTTCTTGATGTAGGTGGAGGCATCGCTCCACGCGTACAGGTTGCCGTCCGGCGAGGCGATGGTGTTCCAGCGGGTATCACCCTTGAACACGTCGGCGTAGTTCTGCTTGAACATCTCCGGCCCGATGGTGGCGGCGATGACGTCGCCGATTTCCTTGTTGCTCGGCCAGATGTCGCGCAGGAACACCGGCTGGCCATCGCTGCCGGTACCCAGCGGCTGGGTGGTCAGGTCGATGTCGGTGGTGCCGGCGATGGCGTAGGCCACCACCAGCGGCGGGCTGGCCAGGTAGTTCATCTTCACTTCGGGGTGCACGCGGCCCTCGAAGTTGCGATTGCCCGACAGCACCGAGGTGACCACCAGGTCGCCGGTGGCGATGCCGGCGCTGACTTCGGTCGGCAGCGGGCCGGAGTTGCCGATGCAGGTGGTGCAGCCGTAGCCGACCACGTAGAAGCCGATCTTTTCCAGCTCCTTCAGCACACCGGCCTTTTCCAGGTAGTCGGTGACGACACGCGAGCCCGGCCCGAGCGAGGTCTTCACCCACGGCTGGCGGTTCAGGCCCTTGGCGGCCGCATTGCGGGCCAGCAGGCCGGCGCCGATCATCACCGCCGGGTTGGAGGTATTGGTACACGAAGTGATGGCAGCGATGACCACCGCGCCGTCCTTCAGGCGGACCTTGCGGCCTTCGATCTCGATGTCGGCGAAGCCCTTGGCCAGCTGCTCGTTGCCGACCGCGGCGCCGCCGCCTTCGTTGACGAACGAGGAGACGTCGTCGCTGCGCTTGTCACGGTTGGCGGTCATGCCGACCAGGGCTTCACGGTAGTTCTTCTGCACGTCTTCCAGAAGCACGCGGTCCTGCGGGCGCTTCGGGCCGGCCAGCGACGGCTTCACCGTGCCCATGTCCAGTTCCAGCGTGGTGCTGTACTGGGCGTGCGGGCTGCCCGGCTCGTGCCACAGGCCCTGCGCCTTGGCGTAGGCCTCGACCAGGTTGATCTGCTCTTCGCTGCGGCCGGACAGGCGCAGGTAGTTCAGCGACTCGGCGTCGATCGGGAAGATGCCACAGGTGGCGCCGTATTCCGGGGCCATGTTGCCGATGGTGGCGCGGTCGGCCAGCGGCAGGTGCTGCAGGCCGTCACCGTAGAACTCGACGAACTTGCCGACGACGCCCAGCTTGCGCAGCATCTGGGTGACGGTAAGCACCAGGTCGGTGGCGGTGGCACCCTCGGGCAGCTTGCCGGTCAGCTTGAAGCCGACCACCTGCGGGATCAGCATCGACGATGGCTGGCCGAGCATGGCGGCCTCCGCTTCGATGCCGCCAACGCCCCAGCCCAGCACGCCGATGCCGTTGATCATCGTGGTGTGGCTGTCGGTACCGAACACGGTATCGGGGTAGGCCACGGCCTTGCCATCCTTCTCCGCGGTCATCACCACGCGGGCGAGGTTCTCCAGGTTCACCTGGTGGACGATGCCGGTGTTCGGCGGCACCACCTTGAAGTTGTCGAAGGCCTTCTGGCCCCAGCGCAGGAAGCCGTAGCGTTCCTGGTTGCGCTGGAATTCGATCTTGCCGTTGAGGTCCAGTGCGTCCGGCTTGCCGAACACATCGACCTGCACCGAGTGGTCGATGACCAGCTCGGAAGGAATCTGCGGGTTGATCTGCTCCGGCGAGCCGCCGAGCTTGACCACCGCATCGCGCATCGCGGCCAGGTCGACCACGCAGGGCACGCCGGTGAAGTCCTGCAGGACCACGCGCGCCGGCATGAAGGCGATCTCGGTATCCGGTTCGGCCGCCGGATTCCAGCGGGCCACGGCTTCGATGTGGTCCTTGCCGACGGTGATGCCGCCGTCCTCGTGCCGGAGCAGGTTCTCCAGCAGGATCTTCATCGAGTAGGGCAGGTGGGAGATATCGAAGCGCTGGCCCAGCGTGGGCAGGCTGAAGTAGTCGTAGGTCTTGCCGCCGACGTTCAGCTGGCTGCGGGTGGAGAACGAATCGCTCATGCGGGGTAACTCCTTCTTGCGGATGGCTTGCTCTGGCCCGTGCGTGCAGGGGCCTGCTTGCGGTCGCCGGTGGCATTCCGGCCCCGGATCCTGCCCAGTATCGGCGATCCAGCGCCCGGCAATGACCCGGCTGGCTTGGAACGCAAGGTTACAGCGGTGTGTGTAGCCTTCGTGTCAGCGCGTCCGGTCGTCGCCCGCTGGCCAGAACGCAGACGGGACGCCCATGGGCGCCCCGTCCGGAAGTGCGTGTCGAGCAGGACTTACTTGCCGTTGGCGGCATCCAGCAGCGGATTGCCGGTCTTGCCAACAGCGTTGCTCTTGGACTTGGCCGTCAGCACACCCTGCTTGTTGAATTCCAGGACGGTCGCTTCCTGGATGTTCTTGCCGAAGGTCTTGATCTTCACGTAGTCGTAGTACCAGACCTGCGTGTCGCCCAGCTGTTCGCGGCGGCCGGGTGCGCCGAACTTCTCACGGACCTGGTCCTGGCTGGTCTTGCCGACTTCCAGGGTGTCCATCTGCTGTTGGGTGATCTCGACGCCGGTGGTGTAGGCGCCGAACGGATTGGCGTGGGCTGCCGTCGTCGAAAGGGCCAGCGGGGCAGCCAGCATCAGGGCAAGGGTCAAGGCGCGCATGGAACATCCTTTTATGGCGGGTAGGTGCGGGCGGCACGCGGTGCGTCCACCCGGGGCCGCAGCAGGTCGCTGCGGAGCCAGTCTAACCCCCGGATGCGACCAGCGCAGGATCGCGGTCACGGATTGGCCGGGTTTGTTCCAGATACTGCGAGTATGTATAATTCATGCATACTTTTTGAGGCGTACCCCCATGGAAGCCACCGTTGCTGAACGCGGACAGATCACCCTGCCCAAGGCGGTGCGTGATGCCCTCGGCCTGACCAAGGGCACGCTGCTGAAGGTCGAGCTGGACGGCAGCCGCATCATCCTGCGCAAGAGTGTTGACGATGCCATTTCACGGGCGCGCGGCAAGTTCGCGCTGGACGGCTTCGAATCGTCCGACGCGGCGGTGCGCGCGGTGCGTGACGAGGAGTAAGCCGTGATGATTGCCGTCGATTCACCGGTGCTGGTCGAGCTGCTCAGCAATGGTCCGCAGGCCGATGCCGTGGAAGCCATCCTGCGGCAGAGCCTGGTCGGCGGCCGCGTGGTGGTCTGTGGCGCGACGTTGGCCGAAGTCTGCGCTTCGCTGCGCGGCGGTGCCGAAGTGCTCGAAGCGCTGGAAGAGATGGGCGTGCATTTCAACCCGATGGAAGCCAAGTCGGCACTGCGCGCCGGCGAGATGCACCGCCGTCATCGCCAGCGCGGCGGCAGCCGCCGCAGCCTGGACGAATTCATGGTCGGCGCCCACGCACTGCTGCAGTGCGACGGCCTGATCACCTGGAACGACACGTTTTACCGCGACTACTTCAAGGGCCTGAAGCTGATCGTGCCGCAAGCCTGAGCCCACTTTGTTATTTCAACCTACGCATTACCCGGGAGTTGTCATGTTGGAAGCCTACCGCCACCACGTCGCCGAGCGCGCTGCGCTTGGCATCCCGCCGCTGCCGCTGAGCGCGCAGCAGACGGCCGATGTCATCGAACTGCTGAAGAACCCGCCGCAGGGCGAGGCCGAGTTCCTGCTCGACCTGCTGACCCACCGCGTGCCGGCCGGCGTCGATGACGCAGCCAAGGTCAAGGCCTCGTACCTGGCCGCGATCGCGCTGGGCAGCGAGCAGAACCCGCTGATCAGCCGCGAGCGCGCCACCGAACTGCTGGGCACCATGCTCGGCGGTTACAACGTTGCGCCGCTGGTGCAGCTGCTTGACGACACCAGCGTCGGCACCATTGCCGCCAACGGCCTGAAGAAGACCCTGCTGGTGTTCGACGCGTTCCACGACGTGCAGGAAAAGGCCAAGGCCGGCAACGCCAACGCCCAGGCCGTGCTGCAGAGCTGGGCCGATGCCGAGTGGTTCACCAGCAACCCGGAAGTGCCGCAGAGCCTGACGGTCACCGTGTTCAAGGTGCCTGGCGAGACCAACACCGACGACCTGTCGCCGGCACCGGATGCGACCACCCGCCCGGACATCCCGATGCACGCCCTGGCGATGCTGAAGAACAAGCGCGACGACGCGCCGTTCACCCCGGAAGAAGACGGCAAGCGCGGCCCGATCCAGCAGATCCTCGACCTGAAGGACAAGGGCCACCTGGTTGCCTATGTCGGCGACGTGGTCGGTACCGGCTCCTCGCGCAAGTCGGCCACCAACAGCGTGCTGTGGTGGACCGGTGATGACATTCCGTTCATCCCGAACAAGCGCGCCGGTGGCGTCTGCCTGGGTTCGAAGATCGCCCCGATCTTCTACAACACCATGGAAGATGCCGGCGCACTGCCGATCGAGCTGGACGTGTCGAAGATGGAGCACGGCGATGTGGTCGAGCTGCGTCCGTACGAAGGCAAGGCGCTGAAGAACGGTGAAGTGATCGCCGAGTTCCAGGTCAAGTCCGAAGTGCTGTTCGACGAAGTGCGTGCCGGTGGCCGCATTCCGCTGATCATCGGCCGTGGCCTGACCGGCAAGGCGCGCGAAGCGCTGGGCCTGGCCCCGACCAACCTGTTCCGCCTGCCGGTGCAGCCGGCCGACACCGGCAAGGGCTTCTCGCTGGCACAGAAGATGGTCGGCCGCGCCTGTGGCCTGCCGGAAGGCCAGGGCATGCGCCCGGGCACCTACTGCGAACCGAAGATGACCTCGGTCGGCTCGCAGGACACCACCGGCCCGATGACCCGTGACGAGCTGAAGGACCTGGCCTGCCTGGGCTTCTCGGCCGATCTGGTGATGCAGTCGTTCTGCCACACCGCCGCCTACCCGAAGCCGGTGGACGTGAAGACCCACCACACCCTGCCGGAGTTCATCTCCACCCGTGGCGGCGTTTCGCTGCGCCCGGGCGACGGCGTGATCCACAGCTGGCTCAACCGCATGCTGCTGCCGGACACCGTGGGTACCGGTGGTGACTCGCACACCCGCTTCCCGGTGGGCATTTCGTTCCCGGCCGGTTCGGGCCTGGTCGCCTTCGCTGCGGCCACCGGCGTGATGCCGCTGGACATGCCGGAGTCGGTGCTGGTGCGCTTCAAGGGCAAGATGCAGCCGGGCGTGACCCTGCGTGACCTGGTCAACGCGATCCCGCTGTACGCGATCAAGTCGGGCCTGCTGACCGTGGCCAAGGCTGGCAAGAAGAACATCTTCTCCGGCCGCATCCTGGAAATCGAAGGCCTGCCGGAGTTGAAGGTCGAACAGGCGTTCGAACTGTCCGACGCCTCGGCCGAGCGTTCGGCGGCCGGTTGCTCGGTGCGCCTGAACAAGGAACCGATCATCGAGTACCTGACCAGCAACATCACGCTGCTGAAGTGGATGATTGCCGAGGGCTACCAGGATCCGCGTTCGCTGCAGCGTCGCATCGAGAAGATGGAGGCGTGGCTGGCCAACCCGCAGCTGCTGGAGCCGGATGCCGACGCCGAGTACGCCGCCGTCATCGAGATCGACCTGGCCGACATCCACGAGCCGATCGTGGCCTGCCCGAACGATCCGGACGACGTGAAGACCCTGTCCGAAGTCGCTGGCGCCAAGATCGACGAAGTGTTCATCGGTTCGTGCATGACCAACATCGGTCACTTCCGTGCCGCTGCCAAGCTGCTGGAAGGCAAGCGTGACCTGCCGACCCGCCTGTGGGTGGCCCCGCCGACCAAGATGGATGCTTCGGAGCTGACCAAGGAAGGCGTGTACGGCACCTTCGGCGCCACCGGCGCCCGCATGGAAATGCCGGGCTGCTCGCTGTGCATGGGCAACCAGGCGCAGATCCGCGAAGGCTCCACCGCGATGTCGACCTCGACCCGCAACTTCCCGAACCGCCTGGGCCGCAACACCAACGTGTACCTGGGTTCGGCCGAACTGGCCGCGATCTGCTCGCGTCTGGGCCGCATCCCGACCAAGGAGGAGTACATGGCGGACATCGGCGTAATCAACGCCAATGGTGCGGAGATCTACCGCTACATGAACTTCGACCAGATCGAGGAATACCAGGACGTGGCCAACACGGTCGCTGCCTGATGCGGTAGTGCCGGCCGCTGGCCGGCACGCCGTTGAAACGAAGAACCCCCGGTGAGAGCCGGGGGTTCTTCGTTTGGGGGCGTACCCAGGTTCAGGCCTGGGTAACGGCCGCCGCTTCCTCGGTCACGGCCGGCGTTTCCGCCGGAAGCTCGGCTTCCACCGCAGGCTGCGGCAGAGCGCCATGGTCGGGGAACAGGCGGGGCAGCTCAGCCACGAAACGCGCGATGCAGGCCTCGGCGAACTCACGCGACGCCGCCTTGGCCTTCGCATAGTCGTCTGCCTGCCATTCCTGCAGCGGGGCAACCCGTGCTTCGTCCCGGCAGTGCACGCCCTGGCCGCCACTGGCGCTGCGGAACAGCTTGCGCACCACCGGGAAGCCGATGGTTACATCGTGGCGCAGCTCGTAGGGGGTCTCTGCATCGCTGAGCTTCTGGTACACCAGCGACCACTGGCCGGCGCTGGCTTCCACGGTGCGCTCGTCGCTGGGAATGGCGCCGGGATGGGCCGCGAAATAGAGTGCCAGCTGCTCGCGGATCATGCCGGGCAATGCGCCGAAGGCCGGGCTGGGCACAGAGTTGATGTCCTCGCCACGGACGTTGTTCTTGCTGAAGCTGTTGCTGGTGCCGATGTCACCCACGCCAGTGACGAACGCCAGAGCAGACAGGCCGACCTTGGCCGCGGTGACGGCAGCGGTGTCGGCACGCATCACCAGGCGCAGCACGTGATCGCCCACGCGATTGCCGTTGGGGCCTGCACCCAGTCCGGAGGTGACCTTGATGTGCTGCAGGCTGCTGTAGTCGACAGGAGGTGCCACGGCGGCTGTGACATTCCCGATGGCCGGATCGGCCGCGGTGGGGGCGTGCGCCGCGTCTGGCGCGGTCGCCGCATCCGTTGCTGGATCGAGCGTTGATCCGCTGGTGACCGCGGAATCCACGGCAGGCGTGGGTGTGGGTGCTTCGTCGTTGGCGTAGGCCGACGGCGCCAGCAGCAGGGTGGCCGCGATCGCGGCGGTGAGGCAGGTTGGGCGTAATGCCACGGTAGTACTCCTTGGGGAAACGAAAATGAGGCGCTGTGCGCGCTCTGGTGGTTGATGCCCGGCGAAGGCCGAAGGTAGGGGAGCGATTGCTCAGCGCGGCGCGAACTCCCTGATCGGGAACGCATTGCAATGGGCGATCGCAGCGGCGATGTCGACCGGAGCATCGGCGGCGGCACTGCGGCGACTGTTCACCGTGGCCGCCTCTTCCCACAGGCTGGGCAATACCTGCGGTGCGTCCAGTACGCGTTCGCGCACGGCATCGTGAAGGGCGCTGCTGTAATCGGTAGCCGGTACCACCACGCACAGGCGTGTGCCGGGATTGCTGCTGGCCTGCTGCAGCATCTTCCGCAGTGCCTCGGTGCTGCCCGCGTCGTCGGTCAACCGTTCCGGTGCGCTGCCCTGACGGGCATCCTGGATCTGCAGCTGGCCTGGGCTGAACAGCAGGACCTGCATGTCCTGCCGCGGTTCAATGCGCACCGGCGCACGCGTGCCCTCACAGGTGCTGGGGGTCTTGCGTGCGACCTGTGGCGTCGTGCTGCCATCGGCGTGTACCTGGCGCAGATGCAGGCGGCACATCTTGTCGGCCACTTCCATTTCCACTTCGTAGTCCTGTCCGGGCCTGGCCACGAACTGACCCGACAACTGCCCGTCGCAGTACATGCGGCTTGATGCGTCGAAGCGCGCTTCGACGATCAGCGGCTTGCCGCCGGCGACTTCGTACTCCTGGTAGCTGAGCATGGAGAACCGCTCGTTCTCCTTGCTGCGCAGGGTTTCCGTGGCGGGGATGCCGAGCACGCCCTTGTCACCGGCGTTGTTGTACTTGACGTCGATCCTGTCGCGGTAGTCCTCGCGGCAGGCGGCGTCGGTGTACAGGGTGGTGGTCCGCCCCAGGCTGGCATAGATGCGCACCCGTGCCGGCGGCACGGCACCGCCTGCGTAGGCCGTGAGATCTTCAGCAGCAAGCGGGCGAGGGTACATCGCCGGAATTCGCTTGATGAGCTGCTCGGTGCACTTCATCGTGATCACCTGGGCGGCAATCTTGAGCCTGGCGTAGTCATTGGCCTGCCACTCGCCCAGGGTCGCCCGGTCGTCGCTGTCACTGCATCTGATGATTTCAGCCAGGGTGCCATCGGCACGGCGTTGCTCGATGGTGCTGACGTGGTTGAGGCGGTAAAGGGGATCCTTCCGCGTGTTGCCCTGGTGCACCAGCGCCCAGGTGTCTGCACTGAAACGCAGGGTGCTGCTCTGGTTGGGCAGCGCGTCAGGCGCATAGCTGAAGTAGCCACCCACCAGCGCCCTGGCTACGTTGGGCATCAGCGTGGTGGCGGGGCTGGCCTGGCTCTCGACGATGCTGCCGGGCAGGGTGTTGCGCCGGAAGTAGTCCGGCTCATTGCCGCTGAAGAGCAGTGCGAGGCCCTTTGGCGTGAGCGACTCGCTGTCATCGGGGGTGACGATGCGCAACGCCACGTCGGGTGCGTGGAGGCGCTTCGATGCGGTATCCGGACCACTCTGGATGTGGACGCGATCGGTCCAGGCGGTGCCCTTCGCGACGGGGGCGGCGGGAAGGCCCGGGGTGGCCTGCGGCGGTGCCGGCACGCCGGCAGCGGTAGCTGCCAGCGGAGCCAGCAGAGCGGCCGCCAGCAGTGACGGTTGGTAACGGAAGAGACGCAGGGCCATGGTCAAACTCCTTGGAAAACACGACAGCCGTGCCGGCCCTTCCGGGGCCGGCATCTGAAAGAGGAAATCAGGCGGTGCGATGCCGCGGACGATCAGCCGCGGGCGAGCGCCAACAGTCGTTCGGCGATCCGTTCCAATGGCACCTGTTCTTCGGCCGCTCCCAGTTTGAAGGCAGCGCCGGGCATGCCCCAGACCACGCTGGTGGCTTCATCCTGGACCAGCGTCGGCGCGCCGGCCTGGCGCATTTCCAGCAGGCCGCGCGCGCCATCGTCACCCATGCCGGTGAGGATGGCGCCGATGGCGTTGCCGCCCGCGCTCTGCGCGACCGAACGGAACAGCACGTCCACCGCGGGCTTGTGACGGTTCACCGCAGGGCCATCATCGACGCGGCAGCGCCAGCGCGCACCGTCGCGGATGATCCGCAGGTGCTTGCCGCCCGGTGGCAGGTAGGCATGGCCAGGCAGCACTGCCTCGCCGTCGCTGGCCTCACGCACGGCCATCGCGGAATGCCGGTCCAGGCGTTCGGCGAAGGCGCTGCTGAAGCTGGCAGGCAGGTGCTGGGTCATCACCACGGCAGGCGCATCGGCCGGCATGCCTTCCAGCACCACGCGCAGCGCCTCGGTGCCGCCGGCCGAAGAACCAATCGCGATCAGGCGGTCGGTGGTGCGGAACTGCGGTGCAGCCGGGCGCATTGCAGGAGCTGCTTCCAGCAGGAGTTTCGGAGCGGCAGCACGCACCAGCGGGCGCACCCGCGAGCGCGCCGCCATCTTCACCTTGGCGATGATCTCGTCGGCGTAGCCCTGCAGGCCGCGTGCGACGTCCAGCTTGGGCTTGGAGACGAAGTCCACGGCGCCCAGTGCCAGTGCCTGCAGCGTGGTATCGGCGCCGCGCTCGGTCAACGAGGAAATCATCACCACAGGCAGTGGGTGCAGCCGCATCAGGTTTTCCAGGAAGGCGAGGCCGTCCATGCGTGGCATTTCCACGTCCAGCGTGATCACGTCCGGGGCCAGACGCTTGATCTTCTCGCGCGCCAGCAGCGGGTCGGCAGCGGTGCCGACCACGTCGATGGCCGGATCGCTGGACAGGATTTCCGTGAGCATCTGGCGCACGACGGCGGAGTCGTCGACGATCAGGACCCGGCAGGGGGCGTTGCCGGTCAGGGTCATTCGAACAACTCCACGCCACCGGTGACCGGGGCCTTGGACAGGCGCGCACGCACTGCCGATTCGGTGGCAGCCACTTCGGCTTCGTGGGCATGCGGCAGGCGCTGCACCACCACGCGGCCGGTGTCGGCGAAGAACCAGATCTTGCGCGGATGGATGCCGCACAGGTCCTCGGCGATGATCGGAATATGCTCGGCCTGCAGGTACTGGCGCACGAACTCGGCGTTACGGGTACCGACCGGATTGCTGGTGAAGCCCTTCAGTACGTTGGCGCCGCCGAACACCTTGGCCTCGATGCGCTTGCGGTGCGCGCCGCGCTTGAGCATGTCGTTGATCAGCAGTTCCATCGCATAGCTGCCGTAACGCGCGGGCGCGCCGTCGCCAGCGTTGCCCTCCGGCAGCAGGAAGTGGTTCATGCCGCCGATCTTCAGCACCGGGTCGCGCAGGCAGGCGGCCACGCACGAACCCAGGGTGGTGGTCAGCGCGGTGGTGTCATCGACCACCAGGTACTGGGTGGGCAGCAGCTTGGCGGCAAGGGTCTGGAAGCGCGCATCCTGGTAGCGCATCACGTCGTCGGTACGCAGTGAGGCGTTCATGCGCCGGCCTTTACC
Source organism: Stenotrophomonas sp. YJH_SMC_25 (assembly GCF_059369595.1). Classification (NCBI taxonomy): domain Bacteria; kingdom Pseudomonadati; phylum Pseudomonadota; class Gammaproteobacteria; order Lysobacterales; family Lysobacteraceae; genus Stenotrophomonas; species Stenotrophomonas sp. YJH_SMC_25. The sequence continues at coordinate 198,251 of NZ_JCAFSV010000010.1, forward strand.
GCGCGGCGGTACAGGGTGCGCCCGCAGGGCTGGATCAGGTCGGCGGCGTGCAGGTAGTTCTCCGAGTGTCCGGTGTAGAGCAGGCCATCGTCGGCCAGGTGCTGCACCAGGCGGCCGAGGATGGCGCGCTGGGTCGGCTTGTCGAAGTAGATCATCACATTGCGGCAGAACAGCGCGTCGAACGGGCCGCCGACGTCGTAGCGCGGGGCGAGCAGGTTCAGTGGACGGAACTCGATCAGCTCGCGCAGCGCCGGCAGCACGCGGCACTGGCCCTCGTTGGGACCGCTGCCACGCTGGAAGTAGCGGCGGCGCAGGTCCGGGTCGAGATTGGCGACACGGTCAATGTTGTAGACGCCGCGGCCGGCGGTGGCCAGTACCTGGGTATCGACGTCGGTAGCGACGATGCGCACCGGCGGCTTCAGCGTACCGAAGGCTTCGCAGGCGGTGATCGCCATCGAATAGGGTTCCTCACCGGTGGACGCCGCGCACGACCACAGCAGCAGCGGCGAACGGCTGGAACGCTGCTGCAGCTCTTCGCGCAGCTTGTCGAAGTGGTGCGGCTCGCGGAAGAACGAGGTCAGGTTGGTGGTCAGTGCGTTGGTGAAGGCCTGCCACTCGTCACCGTCTTCCTGCTCAAGATGGTCCAGGTACTGCTGGAAGCTGCGCATGCCCAGCGTGCGCAGGCGGCGCGACAGGCGGCCATAGACCATGTCGCGCTTGGCCGGTGCGAGGGCGATGCCCACGCGCTGGTAGATCAGGTCGCAGACGCGGCGGAAATCACGGTCGGCGAACTCGAACTCGCGCGGGCCGGTGACGATGGGAGTAGGACTTTGCACGGGGGACGTGTCCATCGGCAGAGGCGGCGGCCGAAGCCGCCGCGGGTGGGTCTCAGAATTCCTGCCAGTCGCTGTCGCTGGCGGCGAAGGTGCTGGCGTTGCTGCTGCGACGTACCGGCGTGGGCGTGCTGGTCGGCTGCGGACGTGCCACGGTGGTGATGCGCGCCGGTTCCACGCGTTCGGCGACAGCCTTCACCGCGGCCGAGACCTGGTTGTCGAGGCGGAAGATCGCCACGGCGTCGGCCAGCTGCGCGGCCTGGTCTTCCATCGCACGTGCGGCGGCGGTGGCTTCTTCCACCAGTGCAGCATTCTGCTGGGTGGTCTCGTCCATCTGCACCACGGTCTGGTTGACCTGCTCGATGCCGGCCGACTGTTCCTGCGAGGCGGCGGAGATCTCGGCCATGATGTCGGTCACGCGCTGCACCGAGGCGACGATCTCGCCCATGGTGCTGCCGGCCTGGTGCACCAGGCTGGAGCCTTCGGCGACCTTGCCGACCGAATCATCGATCAGGCCCTTGATCTCC